>JANYBA010000171.1 GCA_025360985.1 Gammaproteobacteria bacterium
GGAAGTGGCGAAGGCGATGCAGGTCTGATCAACCGCTCCGAGTAGAAACAAAAAACCCGCGAGCGATCGCGGGTTTTTTGTTGGTCGCTATTTCGCCGGCAGAAACTGCAAGGGATCCACCGGTTTGCCGTTGAATCGGATCTCGAAGTGCAGCATGTCGCGGCTGGCGCCCGTGCGGCCCATCTCGGCGATGACGTCGCCGGCTTTCACTTGCGCGCCTTCGGCCACAAGCCGGCGGCGGTTGTGGCCGTACGCCGAGAGCCATTGGTCGTTGTGCTTGATGATCACCAGTTCGCCGTAACCGACCAGTCCGGCGCCGGAATAGACGACCACGCCATCGGCGGCGGCGTTTACCGCCTGGCCGCTATTGCCGGCGATGTCGATGCCTTGCTCAGTGGGATCGCCTGCGACATAGCGACCGACGACTTGCCCTGACGTCGGCCAGCGCCAAACCGGCGCGCCGGCCGCTGGCGCCACCAGCGGCCGCGGCGCGGGCGCGGCGATTGGTGCCGGCGGTGCGGCCACGACTGTCACGGGTGGTGGCGCGGGTGCAGGCGTCGGTCCGGGTGAACGCACGACCGGAGCTGGTGCTGGCACGGGCACGGGCACTGGCGACGCCGCGACGATCGGCGTGATTTGCTCCGGCGGGCGCAATCGCAAACGCTGCCCGACATCGATCCGCGAGGCGTCGTCGAGGCGGTTCCAGGCGGCGACGTCCTGGTAGCGCAAGCCGTAACGGAAGGAGATGCCGTACAAGGTCTCGCCAGGTTGGACGACGTGGTAGCCATCGCGCGGCACAGCCTCGGGCGCCGGCCTGGGCATCGGCGCGGGCCGAGCCGTTGGCCGCGTCGTGGTCGAACGCGGCGGCTGGCCATCGATTCGAACGACCCGGGCATGGCCGCAGGCCGCCAATGTCGTCACCAGCGTCAGCACGAGCAGCAGGCGCATGCCCGCCATCATGCAGCGTGGTGCCGGAAGTACAGCCACGCGACGAGGCCCAAGAGCACAAGCAGCGCGAACCAGCCGAGCGGCTCGACGTTTCGGCGCAGCGCCGCTTCCGCCTTTTCGCCGCCGAGGCGGATGGCGCCGGCGACCAGGAAGACGCGCTTGCCGCGGCCGATCACGCCGCCGGCGAAGAATGGCAGCAAGGGCATGCCGACGGCGCCGGCGGCGATAGTGGCGATCTTGAACGGAATTGGCGTGAAACCGGCCAGAAACAGCATCCAGAAACCATGCTGCGCGGCTTCCTGCTTGATGCTTTCGAATTGCGGTCCGTAGCCAAGGTCGACCAACCAGGGCATGACCAGGTCGATCGCGTAATGCCCGATCAGGTAGCCGACGAACATGCCGAACACCGAACCGAGCAGGCTCAGGCCGGCGAATCCGAAGCCGCGCTTGGGTTGCGCCAGGCACATCGGCGCCAGCATCACTTCCGGCGCGACCGGAAAAATGAAGGCCTCGACGAAGCTGAGTACCGTCAGGATCAGCGGCGCGCGCGGATGTCGCGACCAGACGATCGCCTTTTCATAGAGCGGCTGGAACAATTTCATCAGACCACTCCCGGGACCAGCGGCACGAACACGACCTTGCCGAGATCTTCGCGCTGCACGCCATCGGGCGTCTTGCACAGGCGCAGCAGGTTTTGCGAATTGGCGTCGCCGACCGGCGCGACCAGGGTGCCGCCTTCGGCGAGTTGGTCGAGCAGGGCGGAATCGAGCGCGGCGCCAGCCGCGGTCACGATGATCGCGTCGAACGGCGCGTGTTCCGGCCAGCCGAGGCGGCCGTCGTCGTGCTTGCTGCGCAGGTTCAAGCCGAGGTTGCGGAAACGGCGGCGGGCGTTGCGCAGCAGTTCGTCGATGCGCTCGACGCTGTAGACCTCCAGTCCCAACGTGGCCAGCACGGCGGCCTGGTAACCGGAGCCGGTGCCGATTTCCAGCACCTTCCTAGGCGCGCCGTGCTCGATCAGGGCTTCGGTCATCCGTGCCACCACCCAGGGTTGCGAGATGGTCTGGCCGTTGCCGATCGGCAGGGCAGTGTCTTCGTAGGCGCGCGACGACAGGGCCTCGTCGATGAACAGGTGGCGCGGCAAGCTGCGCAGCGCGGCCAGCACGCGTTCGTCGCGGATGCCGCCCTCGGCGCGCAGGCGTTCGACCAGGCGATCGCGGGCTCGCTGCGAGGTCATGCCCTGCCCTTGCGCTTCCGGCTTGCGATGGAAGATCGGCGTCATCCGGATACCTTCAACGACGCGGTCAGGCCCCCGACCCAACTGGCCACGGTTTCCAGGGCCTGGTAGCGGGTCAGGTCGACATGGATCGGCGTGATCGAAATGAAACCGGCCACCACCGCGTGGAAATCGGTGCCGGCGCCGGCGTCCTGCGCCGCGCCGGGCGGGCCGATCCACCAGATCGGGCGGCCGCGCGGATCGCGCTGTTCGATGCAGGCCTCGGCGCGATGGCGATGGCCGAGGCGCGTGACCTCGAAGCCGCGGACTTCGTTCCAGGGCAGGTCGGGCACGTTGACGTTGAGGATGGTGTCGGCCGGCAGCGGGTCGGTGACCAGGCGCGCCATGATTTCGACCGCGGCGCGCGCGGCGGTATCGAAGTTCACCGCCTTGTGGTCGACGCAGGCGAGCGACAGCGCGATCGCCGGCAAGCCCAGGCAACGGCCTTCCATCGCTGCGGCGACGGTGCCGGAATAGATGACGTCGTCGCCGAGGTTGGCGGTGTTGTTGATGCCGGACAGGACGATGTCCGGATCGTTGTCGAGGAATCCGGACAACGCCAGGTGCACGCAATCGGTGGGCGTGCCGGCCACGCTCCAGACGCCCTCGCCCATGCGCTTGGCGCGGATCGGTTGGTCCAGGGTCAGGGAATTGCTGGCGCCGGAACGGTCGCGGTCCGGTGCGACCACGGTGACGGCGTGTCCGGCGCGACGCAGTGCTTCGGCCAGGTGGCGGATGCCCGGGGCATCCACGCCGTCATCGTTGCTGACCAGTACGCGCATCCGAACCCCGGGGCGAAAAATGGATGATAACGTAGGCCGGCCCGATGAAACGCAAAGCCCCGCCCGTACCCGCCGAGGATGCTGCGCTGTTCCGCGACGCGATCGGCGCCGTGCGCCGGATCGATGCCAGCGCGGCCGCCACCGCCAAGCCGGCGCCGCCGCCGGAGCCGCGCCGCCTGCGCATGGACGAAGCCGAGGCCTTGCGCGAATCCCGCGATGTTGCTGCCCTGGCGGCGATCGATCCGGCCGACGAGCTGGCATTCCGACGCAATGAAGTCCCGGAGAAAACCCTGCGCCAGCTCCGGCGCGGCCAGTTCAGCATCCAGGACGAACTCGATCTGCACCTGTTGCGCGCCGCCGAGGCCGAGCGACTGCTCAAGACCTTCCTCAACCAGGCCCGGCGCGGATCGCGACTGTGCGTGCGCGTCATCCACGGCAAGGGCCTGCGTTCGGAATCGGCGCCGGTGCTCAAGTCGCTGGTGGACAAGGTCCTGCGCCATCGCGGCGACGTATTGGCGTTCGCCTCGGCGCCGCTCAACCAGGGCGGAACGGGGGCGGTGTTGGTGCTCCTCGCGCAACCTGGGTAGGAGCGAATTCATTCGCGACCGGGATCGCGTCGCGCCTTGGGTCGCGAATAAATTCGCTCCTAGCGAGGCGATTGGGCAACCTCGCCCAGCTCCGCCAACACCGACGTCGCATAAGCACCTGGCGGCAACGAGAATTCGAGGTGCAGCGCGTCGTCGGACAACCACCGCCATTGCAAGTCGCCGACGCGCACGCGCTGGGCGCGGCGCTCCTGTTTGAGCCCTGCCTTTTCTAGACCCGCGCACAGATCGGAAAAGCCCGCCGCCGTCGCGGTCTCGATCTCGCGCACGGCGCCGGTGCTGCGCAGTTCACCGCGACCCCAGAGCGGACCGGTGGGATGGATGTCCAGAGCGCCGGCGCGTGCCAGCAATTCGTCGCTCACCGCTTCGGGCCCGAACACGCTCTGGGTGCCATCGAGCATCCAGACCTCGCCGTCGAGGGCGGTGTTCCAGCGGCCGTCGCCGATACGCGCCGCAAGCACGGCATTGAAGATCTCCGAGCGCGCCGCCGACAGCAGGATGCTTTGTTGCTCGCGTCGCAAGCGCTCGCCCGCGAACATCCGGCGCGCGGATTCGACGTTGTCGCCGTCGCGGCCGAAGCGTTGTTCGCCGAAGTAGTTCGGGATGCCGCCGGTGGCGATCTGCACCAATCGCGCCTCGATGGCCGGGCGCTCGCCCACGACCGCGCGCAGCACGATCTCGAAGCGATTGCCGGCCAGCGCCCCGCGCGGCAGCTTGCGGTCATGCCACTGCTGCGAGAGCACCTGCAGGCCTTCGGCGTTCAATTTGGCGACATCCGGCGCGACCTTTTTGGGCAGACGCACCGAAAATCGCTGGCGGGTGACGGCGTGGCGATCCTTGAGGCCGGCGTAGCCGACGTCCATCTCCGGGATTCCGGCCCAGCGCGCGATCGCCTTGGCGACGAACACGGTATTCATGCCGCGCTTTTCGATGGTCAGCAGCAGGTGTTCGCCCTGCCCGGCCGGCGCGAATGCCGGTAGTTCCTCGACGAGGAAATCTTCGATCGCGTTGCGGAAGGTCGCCGTCAGTACCGGTTCGCCGAAAGCCCGCGGTTGGCTCACGCCCGCACCAGCAACACCACGGCGTGCGCGGCGATGCCTTCACCGCGGCCGGTGAATCCGAGCCTCTCGGTGGTCGTGGCCTTGACGCTGACTTGTGCAACGGTGGCGGCCAGGTCGCCAGCGAGGCAGGCGCGGATCGCCTCGGCATGCGGGCCGATCTTCGGCCGCTCGCAGATCACGGTGATGTCGGCGTTGCCAAGCGCCCAACCGTGCTGCTGCACCAGGAGCATGCAGTGGCGCAGGAACTGCCGGCTGTCGGCATTTTTCCACTGCGGATCGGACGGCGGGAAATGCCGGCCGATGTCGCCCAGCGCCAGCGCGCCCAACAACGCGTCGCACAGCGCGTGGATGACGACGTCGCCGTCCGAATGCGCGACGACACCTTGGCCGTGCGCCACCCGCACGCCGCCGAGCATCACGTGGTCGCCCGCGCCGAATGCGTGCACGTCGAAGCCGCTGCCGATCCGCATGGTCATGGGCTCTTCTTCAGGATGAACTCAGCCAGCACCAGGTCGGCCGGCGTGGTGACCTTGATATTGTCCT
>JANYBA010000185.1 GCA_025360985.1 Gammaproteobacteria bacterium
CGCCGAGGATGAAGGCGTTGCCGTAGTCCTTCGCCGCTTGCGTCATCCGGCCATGGCGTTCGTGGAAATTGCCCCGAGCGAGGATGCCGGGCAGGAAATAGGCATCCGCGACCAACGAACGTTCGATGGCATTCAATTCGCCTTGGCTGTCCCCGGTTCCGCGCAGCACCACGCTGATCGACAGCAGGACCATCGGGTCGCGTGGCGCGGCGGCATGGGCGGCATTGAGCAGCGCCAGGGATTCCGCCAGTCGGCCTTGCTGGAACGCCTGCGCCGCCTGGGCCAGGGTCGTGTTGTTGTCGGTCATGTTGGTGCCAGGCTCGGGATCATGTCGAAGGCGATGGTGAGACGCGCGGCGTTGTCCTCGAACGGCACGGTCCCGTGCCACATATAGGACGGGAATAACGCTAGTTTGAGGGGTTCGGGGCGAAGCTGTAGCCTCGGCGGCAAATTCAATCCCAACTCCACCGGCGGTTGGCCGAACTGGATGTATCCTGCATGCGCACCTGCGGCGGACTGCAATGTAACCGAGGGTGGCAGCGAGACGTAGAATGCCGAACTCATCCAGCCTTCCGGGTGAATATGGTTTACATGGTTGCCGGAAGACCACAGCCTTACGGACCACGAGCCGCCAAAACGCACGCTGCGCGCTTTGCGCATCAGAAACGGGTGATTCGGGTCCGAGGGCAGTGCCGCCAAGTGCCGCTCGATCGCCTGCACCACTCTTGCCCGGGTCGCTTCGATCACCGGATCGCGCCGACCGAACAGGCGGCCTGGGGTCTGCGAGCCGCCGCGCAAGCTCTGCTGCACAGGCTCACGCTTGGCCTGGTGCAGAGGCTCCAAGGTCGATTTCAATGCATCAAGGAAATCCGATTCGCTGGCAAACCCCGCAGGTGGTTCGATATTCACCATGGCAATCAGCCGCTGGTAATCAAAGAGCCAGAATTCGCGCGAGTCACCCATTAGTCGCCACGCGGTTCCCAGATACGCCCAAGCCTCTTGATTGGTGGGGTCAATCAGTGTCGCTTCGGTAGCCCTTGCTGCTGCAGCATCCCACTCCCCGGCCCGGAGCAGATGCCGCGTATAAGCGTTCAGGAATGCCGGATCCTTGCTGCCTTGGGCGCGGTGAATTTGAGCATAGAGGGCGCCTGCCTGTTCGGTGCGGCCCAAGATCTCGAGCGCATTGGCTTCCAGCGAGGCCAGCACCGGGTGATCGGCTTGCGCCTGTAACATCTTGATCTGACCCAGCGCCTCTTCGGCCTGGCGTGCCGTGAGCAGGAAGCCAGCGAACGCCATGCCTAGCGCGTGGTTGTGCGGTTGACTCCGCACCGCGGCCCGGAATGCCGCAACCGCGCTTTCATCTGCTGCCAGCGCGGATCCGTACTCCCAAAGCAGGTTCGCAAGGGTGACGTGGCCGGGCACGAAATCCGGGTGCTCACGGGTCACTTGTCGTGCGTGCTGCATTGCCTCGGCGAGCTTGCCTTCGTCCAGCAACGCGCCGGTGATCGCATCGGCAAGTTCTGGCCCCTTGTATCCCGCCTTTCCTGCTCGATCGAACGAGGCTATCGCAGCGTCGGAACGTCCGAGCAAGCGCTGGACGGCGCCCAAGTTGATCCAAGCCGAGCGATTCTCTGGAGCCAGCGTGACGGCCTCTCGGAATGCACTTTCCGCCGCTTCCAGATCGCCGCCAGCACGATGTGCGTTGCCCAGGACATGCCAGGCCAGCGCGGAGTTCGGTTGCAACTCCACGCCGCGCGAAAGCGCCCCGCGCGCCTGCTCGTGTCGGCCGGCGTCCAGGGCGGTCACTCCCAGTTCGATCCAGGCTTTGGCGAAATTCGGCGCAGCTTCGACAGCCCGTAGGAAGACCCCCAGCGACTCCTCCTGCCGGCCGACCTGGCGCAGAAAGGTCGCATAGTTCACTAGGATCAGCGAATGGTTTGGCGCCAAACCAAGCGCCAGCTGAAACGCGTTTTCGGCCTCACTGGCGTTGCCCGTATCGGCGTAACAAATGGCCAGAAGCTGCTGGGCGTCCGGGGCTTGCGCCGCATCGGCGACCAAGGAACGGGCAACTTCCAGGGCGCCGACGGC
>JANYBA010000208.1 GCA_025360985.1 Gammaproteobacteria bacterium
GCCGGCAATGGAACGAACTGGTGCTCGGATTCAATGCCGCGCGGCAGAAAAGCCTGCTGCGTCCGTTCGGCATCGAGGACGCCGAGGCCTGGCAGCTGGTCGCCGCGTTCGCGGTCGGCGCCGGCATCGCCCTGCTGCTGACACTGATCTGGCTGCTGCGCGACTGGCGCCGGCCGGTCGATCCGCTCGAGCGCGCCTGGCGCCGGTTCGTCCGCCGCGTCGGCCGCGCCGGGTTGGCCAAAGCCCCCGCGGAACCGGCGCTGGCTTGGGCCGATCGCATCACCGCCATGCTGCCGGAGGCGGCATCGTTGCTTTCGCTCAGCCAGCGTTACAGTGACGCCCGCTACGCTCGAAGCGCCGTGCGAGCGGAAGATCAGGCCAGCCTGATCCGCGACCTGCGCCGGTTCCGACTGCCGGCACGGCAGCAACCATGACATCACCTGGAGAGTCCCGATGAAATCCGCCGCACTCGCCCTACTGATCCCCTGCGCACTCGGCGCCTGCGCGACCATGCCGACGCCGTTGCAGGGGCAATACTCAAGCCTGTTGCCGGCGCAGGCCAGCGACCAGAACAGCAACGACGGGCACGTGCGCTGGGGCGGCACGGTGGTCACCGTGCACACCGAAAGCGAACGCAGCTGCTTCGAGATCGTCGGCACCCGAACCGGCGCGGACGGACGGCCGGAACGACTCGACAAGAGCGAGGGACGGTTCATCGCCTGTCGCAAGGGCTTCTACGACCCGGTCGTGTTCAGCGCGGGCCGCGAAATCACCGTGACGGGGAGCATCACCGGCTTCGAGACGCGCAAGGTCGGTGATTACGACTACCGCTATCCGATCGTTGCCGCCGACGTGGTCTACCTGTGGCCGGTCCGCCAGGACACGCGCATCATCGTTGAGCACGTGCCCTACTTCTGGTGAGGTCTTGCCGGTCGCCTCCGCCCCTTTTGGGCCGTGGGTGACGGCAGTTACCAAGCGTTAAGAAAATGTTGTCCGGTTTCGGGCGGCGTCTGCGTCTATATAGCTGCCAACCACAGAGCGCCTAGCGCCCCGGGACCTTCCAATGACCACGCCTTCGTCGCCGGACGCACCGGCCTCCCCTGGGAATTCGACTCAGGAGGCCGCGCCGGGACGCTGGCGCCGCCTTGTCGGCGACTGGCATTGGCAGCCGCCGGCCTGGATCGGCCAGTTCGATGCCTGGCTGCGCAAGCAACCGCCTGGCCGTTACGCCGCGGTGGCCGGCCTGCTCCTGGTCGCCGCGCTCGCCGGCTGGCACCTCACCCGCCCCAAGATCATTCCTCCCGGCGCGCTTGTCATCAGCGTCGAAGCGCCCGCGCTCACCGACTACACGCGCACGCCGATCGAGGTCCACGACCTGACCTTGCGCTTTTCCGACTCCGCCGCGCCGATCAAGTCCGTCGGAGCCGAACCCGCCGGCATCCGCTTGCAGCCGGAACTGGCCGGCACCTGGAAATGGACCGACGACCGCACCTTGACCTTCAAGCCCGCCAACGACTGGCCGGTGGGCCAGCATTACCTCGTCAGCCTCGACGCGAAACAAAGCATTGCTCCCGGCGTCGTCCTTGCCAGCGATGAACTCGAGTTCGATAGCGCCGCCTTCACCGTGAGTTTGGCGAGCAGCGAGTTCTACCAGGATCCGCTCGATCCCAACCTCAAGAAGGGCGTGTTCGAGCTCGGCTTCAGCCATCCGGTGGACGCGGCGGCGTTGGAAAAGCGCGTCGCCCTGGCCTTGGCCGACGGCGCCGGCACGGCGCAGCCCGAACCGGCGCACACCATCAGTTACGACGAGCGCCGACTGAAGGCGTTCGTGCATTCGGCGCCGCTGGCGCTGCCGGAAAACGGCGGCATCCTGGCCATACGCCTGGCCGAAGGCGTCGTGTCTTCGCTCGGCGGCGACGGCAGCAAGGACAAGATCGAAGGCAGCGTCGCGCTGCCGACCCTGTACAGCGTCAACGTCGACTCGGTCGAAGCGGCGCTGGTCGACAACGAGCGCTTCGAGCCCGAACAGGTGCTCGTGCTCGGCTTCAACAACGCCATGAAAGACACCGAAGTCACCGCGGCGACGCGCGTCTGGCTGCTGCCGGAGCGCAATCCGAAGGTGAAGTCCGACCGCGGCCCGGAGCCCTACCGCTGGAGCGACGAGGAAGTCGACGAGGCCCTGCTGGCGAAGTCGGAACTGGTCGCGACCACGGCCTTGCCGGCCGAGCGCGAGTACATCGAATCGCACAGCCTGCGCTTCCATGCGCCGCCCAAGCGCTATGTGTACGTGCGCGTCGCGCGCGGCCTGAAGAGTTTCGGCGGTTTCATCCTCGGCAAACCCTTCAGCGGCGTGCGGCGGGTGCCGGACTACCCGCAGTTGCTGCGTTTTGTTGGCGACGGCGCGCTTTTGTCCCTGCAAGGCGAGCGCCGCATCAGCGTCGTCTCGCGCAACGTCACCCGGGTGCGCCTGGAAGTGGGTCGCATCCTGCCGCAGCAATTGCAGCACCTGGCGTTCCGCAACAGCGGCAGCTACGCCGGCCCCGAGTTGTATTCGTTCGAGGAAGACGACCTCGTCGAACGCGAGGAGCTGCGCCTGAACCTGCCCGCGGAAGACCCGGCCAAGGCGCACTACGAGGGCATCGACCTCGGCAAGTTCCTCGCGCCCGGACGGCGCGGCATCTTCCTGCTCAGCCTGCGCACGATGAGCCAGGGCGAGATGGAATTGACGCCTGCGCAGAGCATCAGCAACAACGCCGGCGAGCAGACCGATCGGCGCCTGGTCGTGCTCACCGACCTCGGCATGCTGGCGAAAAAGGCGCTCGATGGCAGCCGCGACGTGTTCGTGCAGTCGCTGTTTTCGGGCAAGCCGGTCGCCGGCGCCGACGTGCGCGCCATCGCCCGCAATGGCGAGACGCTGGCGCAGGCCAGCACCGATGCCGACGGTCGGGCGCGTCTACCCGATCTGTCCGGCTTCCAGCGCGAGAAAGAGGCGGTGATGCTCAGCGTCAGCCGCGGCGACGACCTGAGCTTCCTGCCGCTCAGCGACGACGGCCGCGCGCTCGACTATTCGCGCTTCGACATCGGTGGCGAACCGAGCCAGCTCGAGGCCGGCGCGCTCAAGGCCTTCCTGTTTTCCGACCGCGGTCTGTACCGCCCGGGCGACACCGTGCACTTGGGCATGATCGTGCGCCCGGCCGATTGGAAGCGGGCGCTGGCCGGCCTGCCGCTGGAGTTGCTGGTGCAGGACCCGACCGGTCGCGTGGCGACGCGCCAGCGCATCGCGCTTGGCGCCGAAGGCTTCGAGAGCTTCGACTACACGCCGCGCGACAGCGCGCCGAGCGGCACCTGGACGGCGACGCTGTCCCTGATCGGGCGCAACGACAGCCGCACGCAGATCGGCGAAACCACGGTGCAGGTGCGTGAATTCGCGCCCGATACCATGCGGGTAAGGGCGACCCTTTCCGGGGCCGCGACCAAGGGCTGGATGAAGCCGGAAGCGCTGTCGGTGACGGTGGCGGCGGAGAACCTGTTCGGCACGCCGGCGCAGGCGCGCCGCGTCGAAGGCAGCCTGGTGCTGCGTCCGGCCTTCCCGGCCTTCGCCGATTATCCCGAGTACCGCTTCTACGACCCGCGTCGCGCCAAGGACGGTTACGACGAAGCCCTGGGCGACCAGACCACCGATAAGGACGGCAAGGCGCAGTTCAAGCTGGACTTGTCGAAGTACGCCAAGGCCACCTACCAGCTCAATTTCCTCGCCCGCGCCTTCGAACCGGGCAGCGGCCGCAACGTGGCCGCGCAAGCCAGCACGCTGGTATCGGCCAACGATTTCCTGGTCGGCATCCGTTCGGTGGACGACCTCGGCTACGTCAAGCGCGGCGACAAGCGCACGGTGCAATTACTGTCGATCGGACCGGACGGCCGCCCGCTGGCCGTCGCCCGCGTGCACGCGGTGGTGGTCGAGAAGCGCTACGTCTCGGTGCTGACCAAGCAGGATTCCGGCCTGTATCGCTATGTGTCCAAGGAACGCCGATACGCCGGCGACGACCGCACCTTGCAATTGCCGACGACGCCGCTGGACTTCCCGTTGCCGACCGGCAAGCCGGGCAGCTACGTGCTCGAGCTGCGCAGCGCTGATGGCACCGTGCTCAACCAGGTCGATTTCTCGGTCGCCGGCGCCGCCAATCTGTCGCGTTCGCTGGAACGCAATGCCGAGCTTTCGCTCACCCTGTCCAAGGACAGCTACAAGCCGGGCGAGACCATCGAGCTGAGCATTCGCGCGCCCTACGCGGGTTCCGGGTTGATCACCATCGAGCGCGAGCGCGTCTATGCGCAGGCCTGGTTCCACGCCGACACCACCAGCTCGGTGCAGGTGATCAAGGTGCCGGCCGATTTCGAGGGAAATGGCTACGTGAACGTGCAGTTCCTGCGCGATCCGACTTCGGACGAGGTCTTCATGAGCCCGCTGAGCTTCGGCGTGGCGCCGTTCCAGGTGGACCGCAGCGCACGCACGCAGGACCTGTCGCTGACGGTGCCGAAGGTCGTGCGGCCCGGCGCGCTCATCCCGGTGGACATCAGGACGACCGGCAAGGCACGGGTGCTGGTCTTTGCCGTCGACGAAGGCATCCTGCAGGTGGCCCGTTATAAATTGGCTGATCCGCTCGACCATTTCTTCGCCCGCAAGATGCTGCAGGTGGACACCGCGCAGATCCTGGACCTCGTGCTGCCGGAGTTCAGCCGCTTGAGCGCCCTGGCCGCGCCCGGCGGCGACGGCAGCGGCGACCTGGCCAAGAACCTCAATCCCTTCAAGCGCAAATCGGAAAAACCGGCCGTGTGGTGGTCCGGGATCGTGGACGTGGACGGCAGCAAGCGCCTGACATTCCGCCTGCCCGATTACTTCAACGGACGGGTGCGAATCAGCGCGGTCGCGGTGACGGCCGGGCGCATGGGCATTGCCGAAACGGGCGCCACGGTGCGCGGCGATTTCGTCCTCACGCCAACGCTGCCGACCCATGTCGCGCCCGGCGACGAATTCGAGTTGCCGGTCGGCATCGCCAATACCATCGAGGGCGCGAAATCGCCGGTCGATGTCAGCGCGACACTGGTGCTTCCGGCTTCGCTGGCCCTGGTCGGCGCGGCCCCCGCGGCCGTGCGCATCGCCCCGGGCGACGAGGCGACGGTGCGCTTCCGCCTGCGTGCGGGCGCGGCGCTGGGCGCTGTGCCGGTGACCATCAACGTGCTGTCGGGCGCCTGGCGCGCGCAGCGGCGGATCGAGCTGTCGCTGCGGCCCGCGGTCCCCGCGCGCGAGGAACTGCGCGCGGGACGCGCCGACCAGCGCGTGGTGCTGGAGGCGTTGCGGGACATGTACGAACCCCTGGCCACGCGGCGCGTGGCGGCCTCGGTGTCGCCCCTGGTGGCGATCGACGGATTGTCGGCCTTCCTGCGCGACTATCCGCACCTGTGCACCGAGCAGCTGGTGAGCCAGGCGATGCCGGCGCTGGTGTATGCCTCGCACCCCGAGCTCGGGGCGACGGTCGAGGGCAAGGTGGACCCGTCGCGGCTGGTGGACCTGCTGCGCTCGCGGCAGAACAGCGCCGG
>JANYBA010000215.1 GCA_025360985.1 Gammaproteobacteria bacterium
ATTTCCGGAGACGCCGGCGACCCGCGCGACGCGACCCGTGATGTAGGGGCCGAGGGCGCGGAACTGCAGCGCGCCGAACTCGGACTTCGGTTTTTCCGGGAAGGGTGCGTTGTCCACGGCCGGATCGCCAGGCGAAGTCGCGGCGAATGCGGTGGCCGACAGCAAGGCGAGCAGGACGAACGCGATTCTGGAACGCAGCATGGTATTCCCCGGGGCGATGGCGCTGGATCGCCAAAGATAGCCGGACTGGCCGCGGGAAAGTGCTAAATGGCGCAAAAAAAACGGCACCCGAAGGTGCCGTCGCAATTGATGGTGGAGAGGATGGGGATCGAACCCACGACCTCGTCATTGCGAACGACGCGCTCTCCCAGCTGAGCTACCCCCCCACGATTCGCCGGGAAATTATAGGCCCGCCGGCAAGCCAAGGCTAGAGCAAGGGCGCGAGAACCGGCTCCAGCAAGGCCTTTCGCCAGCCCAGCAGCGCGTCCGGCCAGCCCCGGCCCTCGAGCAACGCTTCCATGTGCTTGCGCGCGCACAGCAGGCCTTCGGGGAGTTCCAGCGATCGGGCAATCGTCGCGACGGCTTCCTGCATGGCTTTTACGCGCTGCTTGTCGAGCTGTTCGGCGCGCAGCAGCGGGATCCGGCGCTCGGCCTCCGACAACGGCGTCTCGAGCAATTCCCACAAGTCGCCGCGGGACTTTCGCGGCGCTTTCGGATGGCCGTCGAGCAGCTGGTGGAAGCGATGGCTGTCGGTCGGCGGGCGACGGCTCAACAGGACCGCCAATTCGTTGTCGAGGATCCAGCCCTTGGGGCGATCGCTGCGCTGCGCCTCGTGGTCGCGCCAACGCAGCAGGCGGCACAGCCGCGCCTGGGCTTCGTCGTCCAGCGATTGCGCCGAGCGCAGGGCCAGATGCGGATACGGATCTTCGGCGTCGGCTCCGGCCAGGCGCAGCGCGCGCTCGCAATCGGCCTGCAACCAGGGCAGGCGGCCCGACGACTGCAGCCGGTCGAGCAGCAGGTCGTAGACATCGTGCAGGTGCGCGACGTCTTCCGCCGCGTAGTGCAGCTGTTCGTCGGACAAGGGACGGCGCAACCAGTCCGAGCGGGTCTGGCCCTTGTCGAGGGCGACGCCGGTGACCTGTTCGACCAGCTTCTGGTAACCCAGGCCCGCGCCGAAGCCGGCAAGCGCAGCCGCCACCTGGGTGTCGAACATCGGCGCCGGCAAGGCCGCGCATCCGCGCAGCAAGGCCTGCAGGTCTTCGCTGGCGCTGTGCATGAGCTTGAGCACGCCGCGATCTTCCAGCAGCGGCCGCAGGGCGGCGGCCATGCCCGCGGGCAGCGGATCGACCAGCAGCGTTTCACCCGGGATCCCGAGTTGCACCAACGCCAGTTGCGGATAAAAGGTACGCTCGCGGATAAACTCGGTGTCGAGCGCCACCGTGGCGATGCCTTTCCAGGACTGCAGGCGGCGCGTCAGTTCGTCGGGTTGGTCGATCCAGTGCTGCACGGACATTCTTTGATTGGCGAAAGCGGGCAGGGTAGCCTAAGTCACCCGTGCCTGTGCCCTAGCGGAGCGATCCTGCCTTGATGAATCGGTTGCACGCCTCCGTGTTCGGCCTCGCCTTGCTCGCGTCCCTGGCCGCATGCGCGCCGTCCGAAGCTCCGCCGCCCGTCGCCCGTGCGCCCTCGACCGCCCCATCCCGTTCGGCGCCGCCGGTTCGCGTGGTGCCGGCGGAATGGCAGTCGCGCCTGCCGGTGGTCGCGATCGACCAGAAGGCGGCGACGCTTGGGCTCGCGGACAACGCCCTGGCGCGTGGCCAGCTGGAACGCGGCAACAGCCCCGGCCCCGGCGCGCTCGAGCTTTACCTCGCCGTCGTCGCCATCGATCCGGACAACGAGCGCGCGCAGGACGGCGTGCGCGCGAGCCTGGAGGCCCTGTTCGAAATGGGTCGCATCGCCATGCGCTCCGGCGACCTGGCGTTGGCCGACCACGTCGAGACGATCGCGCGGTCGGTGCAACCCGACCACGTGGACTTGCCGGTACA
>JANYBA010000216.1 GCA_025360985.1 Gammaproteobacteria bacterium
CCTGCGCAACGCGCCGACCAAGCTGATGAAGGAGCTCGGCTACGGCAGCGGCTACCAATACGACCATGATGTCGACGGCGGGGTCGCGCTCGGCCAAACCGGCTTCCCCGATGCGATGGGCGAGCGTGTCTACTACCAGCCGGTGGAGCGGGGCATGGAAATCAAACTCAAGGAAAAGCTCGACGCCATCCGCGCCGCGCGAACAATGGCGGCCAAGCAGTCATGAACTGGAATCTCTTGGGCATCGTGATGGCCGGCGGCGCGCTCGGCTCCGCTGGCCGCTATCTGATCGGCCACTACGCGCTCATGCATTGGAACAACCGCTTGCCCTGGGGCACGCTGGCCGCCAACCTGATCGGCGCGTTCGTCGCCGGATTCCTGCTGGTCTGGCTGGAAGGGCGCGGACCCAGCGCCCTGTATTGGCGGGCTTTCCTGATGGTCGGCTTGCTCGGCGGCCTGACCACGTTCTCCGCATTGATGGTGGAATCGATCATCAGCGTTCGCACGCATCGTCCGGACACGATGCTGGTCTACCTGGCCCTGACCCTCCTGGGCGGCTTGGCCCTGGTCTGGTTGGGCGCGCGCTTGGGCGACCTGCTGCGCGGCTGACGGCGCGACTTGCGCCGGCCACGGCCGGGGACTAGCCTCTCAACACCATCCGCGAGGGGAGTCAGTTTCATGAGAACCATCATGGCCGGCCTGGTTGGCGGCATCGTCTTTTTTTTGTGGGGAGCGGTCGCGCACATGATGCTGCCGATCGGCACCATGGGCATGAAATTGCCCACCGACCAGCAAGCGGTGCTGGCCGCCATCGCGCCGACCACCCACGGCGCCGGCGTCTACGAATATCCGAGCATCGCGCCGGACAAATGGAACGACGACGCGGCGGTCAAGGCGTTCAATGACGCCAACCACGGCAGCGCCTATGCATTCGTAATCTACCAGCCGGGTGGCAATCCGGCCCACGCGGACATGACGCCGAACCTGATCCGTCAATTCGCCTCCGACGCGCTCTCGGCGCTGGTCGTGGCTTTCGTGCTCGGCTTGGGGGCGTTCGGCCTGGCCAAACGGGTGTTCATCGCCACGGCCTTGGGCGCGTTTTCCGCCCTGACCGTCAGCGTGCCGTACTGGAACTGGTACATGTTCCCGCTCGATTTCACCATCGGCAGCGTGATGGAGCAGGTGATCGGCTGGTTGATTGCCGGCATCGCCATCGCCCTAGTGCTCGGGCGCGGGCGTCGCTGAGCCGGAATTCATTGCGACTGGGGGCGGGGCGCGGCGATAATGCCGCGCCCCGTTTCGTTTCCGGATAGCCCCGATGCTCGATCCCGCCCTCCTGCGCGGCCAATTGGCCGAAACCGCCGCCCGCCTCAGGGCCACGCGCGGCTTCGACCTCGATGCCGTGGCGATCGAGTCGCTGGAGTCCGAACGCAAGCAACTGCAAATCCGGACCCAGGAACTGCAGAACCTGCGCAATACGCGCTCCAAGGCGATCGGCATGGCCAAGGCCAAGGGCGAGGACGTCGCGGCGCTGATGGCCGAAGTCGCCGGATTCGGCGAAGAATTGAAGGCATCTGAAATCCGACTCGACGAGATCAAGGAAAAGATCGAGGCGATCGCGCTCGGCATTCCGAACATCCCGCACGGGTCGGTGCCGGTCGGCGACGACGAATCGCAGAATGTCGAGATCAAGCGCTTCGGCACGCCGCGCGTATTCGATTTCGAGGTCAAGGATCACGTCGAGCTCGGCGCCCGCGACGGCATGCTCGACGGCGACGTCGCCGCCAAGCTAAGCGGCGCGCGCTTCACCGTGCTGCGCGGCGGCATCGCCCGCCTGCATCGGGCGCTGGCGCAGTTCATGCTCGACCTGCACGCCGGCGAGCACGGTTACGTCGAGACCAACGTGCCCTTGCTGGTCAATGCCGAATCGATGCGCGGCACCGGCCAGCTGCCGAAATTCGAAGAAGACCTGTTCAACACCAGTCTCGGTGACGACAAGCGTTACCTGATCCCGACTTCAGAGGTTTCGCTGACCAATATCGTGCGCGACGAAATCGTCGCCGCCGAAGACCTGCCGATGCGCATGACCGCGCATTCGATGTGCTTCCGCGCCGAGGCCGGTTCCGCCGGCCGCGACACCCGCGGCATGATCCGCCAGCATCAGTTCGAGAAAGTCGAACTGGTCTCGATAAGCAAGCCCGAGGAAAGCGACGCCGAACACGAGCGCATTACCCGCTGCGCCGAGGCCGTGTTGGAAAAGCTCGGCC
>JANYBA010000241.1 GCA_025360985.1 Gammaproteobacteria bacterium
CCCTTTTCGCCGCTTCAAATGTCATCCCGAGCGAAGCGAGGGACCTGCTTCAAAGCAGGTTCCTCACCTACGGTTCGGAATGACAACCCGAGGTCAGAAAATGAAGTTCAGGCTGATCACGTCGGCGGACTTGCCGTCGGCGCTGAAGCGGACCTTGCAGTCCAGGGTTTCCTTGGCTTCTTCGTTGCTGCCCGGATCGACCACGATCGGCGCCGCCAACCCCTGCATGCCATCCTCGGCTTTCATGCTCGCGGCCAGCGCGACCAGGTCGAGTTGGTAAGTCTTGTCGCCGAGCTTGGTCTTGGCGTAAGCGTCGCAAGCGTTGGCGGCGATATCGTTCTTGCTTGCAGCACCGGTGCCCGCGCCACCGCCGCAGCCGGCGAGCACCGCCACCATGGCCAAAACGACGTACTGTTTCATGGTCCCATCCCCCCCCGGTCTGAGCTCGCCGTCCTGGGCCAGCCTGACGGCGGGCCCCGGTTCCTAGCGTTCTAACGCATTTACTCTAACCCGGCGCATGCCGCTCGTCACGGATCAGGCATTCGGCTCAGTACCGCGGCACCTTGGGATCGATTTCCGCCGACCAGGCGTCGATGCCGCCTTCGACGTTGTAAACGTCATGGAAGCCCAGGCCCAGGAAATGCTCGGCCGCCCGGCGGCTGCTGTTGCCGTGGTGGCAGAGGAAGGCGATCGGCAGGTCCCGGGGCAGGGCGGCCAGGCGCGGGAAGCTTGCCTCGTCCAGCACCTCGTGCGGATACGGGAACGGCGCCAGGGCGCGGGCGCCCGGAGGCCGGACGTCGATCACGTCGACCACCCCGGCGATGATCTTGTCGTGCAAGGCCTGCACCGACAGCGGTTGGACGTTGGCGGCGGGCGAATCGGACGGGGCCATGAGGTTCCTCAGGGGTTCTGGCTCGGGACTACCGGCATTTTACGCCGACCGTGCGAACGCCTGCAGTTTCGATTGCCGTAGTCGCCGACGTGCATTCAGGCAGCGACGCAGGAACGCCAGGTAGGCCAACAACAGCAGCGGTGCCAGCAGCACGGGCCATTTCCCGATCGGGTGCTGTCGGATCCAACCGCGGACATGCTGGCGATCAAGCGCGTAGCCATGGTCGAAGACGTGGGTGGACCAGGCCGATACCTGCCGTCGGCAACTGCGCGGGTTGTTGGTCACGGCAATGTCGATGCCCTGGCCGAAGACGCGGTCGCAACTGGCGACGAAGCGCTCCTCGCTGAACTGGTAGCGCCAGGAATTCATCGTCGCCAGCTTGCCGAGCCGATGGATGTCCCCGATCAGGGCGGGAGTGGCGTCATCCCGGTCCAATTCGACGATTTTCAGGTAGGGGTCGTTGGCGGCCATGATCCACTTCAGCGACAAGGGCGAGCCCATTTGGGTCATGACCGCCAGGTTTGGCGAGACCGAGCGAATGAGCCGATAGCGATGCTCGCTGCCCAGGGTCTGGAAATACACCCAGTCCTTCGCGCCGTCGGCCAGCACCAGGCGCGCCGCCGGGATGACAACGCTGTCGGTCTTTGGTTCCACGCTGAGGATCCGGTCGCCGTTGACCAGTTCCAACACGTCCTCGAACAACGGAATACGTTCGCCGTTTTTGAGCGTGCATTGCATCAGATCGATGTAGCGCTTGCTCTCGACCGTTCCGGTGCATTCGGATTTGGGGTCCAGCGTGAGATCGTGGAAGACGACCACCTGGCCGTCGAGGGTCAGGCGCAGGTCCATCTCGAGGATGTCGGCGTCGCCCGCCTGCATGGACGCGGCGAATTGAACGGTGGTATTCGGCAGGCCGAACGCACCGCCGCGATGCGCGGCCACCAACGGGGGGCGCAGCCGATCGAGGATCGATTCCGGCCTCCGGGCCAGTGCGTCCGGCCCGGCGAAGGCAGCCAGCAGAATGGCGATCGGTGCTACCGGTCCGGCGATGGGCATGGTGCGATGTCCGTGGTGGCGTCCACGCTTGAGTGCGCAAACCCGCGAAAGTTCCGAATCCAGGAAACGAGTGCCGGGGAATAACCCGGCGTTAGCGCGATGCTCGCAATTCACAGGTTCTGGTAGTTCGGACCGGCGCCGCCTTCCGGCGTCACCCAGTCGATGATCTGGTACGGGTCCTTGATGTCGCAGGTCTTGCAGTGCACGCAGTTGGCGGCGTTGATCTGCAGGCGCGGGCCGCCCGCGTCCTTGACGATTTCGTAGACGCCGGCCGGGCAAAAGCGCGTGCACGGGTTGCCGTATTCGCTGGCACAGGTGGTGATGCAGAT
>JANYBA010000261.1 GCA_025360985.1 Gammaproteobacteria bacterium
CCTTCCTGAAAGAATGACGGCAAGGCGCCGCTCCAGCGAGCGGCGACGGGAAACGCGTCAGTTCAGGCGATCGGGGGTCTTAACGGCGACGAGCCACGCGCAGCCACCAGTGCGGGCTGGTCGTTCTGCGGTGGCTGTCCCTTGTCGGCCAGGTACGTCAGGCCGGTGTTCGCCATCGCCAGCAGGGGCATGGCCGAGGACGAACAGGCGCCGGTGCCGCAACCGCAATCGCAGTGGTCGCCCTTGCAGGGTCCACCGGCCAAATCGTCGCCGCGGTCCTGGGCGTGAAGATCGGCATGCGCATGCTGCGGCGCGTGTTCCGATGCCTCGTGATGATGGCGCAGCGTCGGGCATAGCGGACCGCTCATGACCGAGGCCCAGCCGGCCGTGGGTACGGCCAGGCAAAGCAACAGGGTCAGGATGAGTCGGAACGTCTTCATCGGGTCCAGTGTGGGGGCTTTCCGGGGGGTTGGCAAGCTGGCAACTGGCTTGACCGCTGCCAGCTCATTGCTACAGTACGTCGGGTCGAATTACGCCGTTGCGCAGGAAGGAGATCCATGCTGATCCATGTCCTTTTGTGGCTGCATTTCATTGGCCTGGCCATGGGCCTGGGCACGGGAATTTCCCTTTCCCAGGTCGGGCCGCGCCTGGTCGCAGCGCCGGTCGACCAGCGCGAATTGCTCTGGACGCTCGAGACGATCTTCTCGCGCATCGGCGCCGCCGGCCTGGTGATCCTGCTCATCACCGGCCCGCTGCTGCTCAACTTGAAATTTGCCGGAGGCGCCGGGCTCGGTGGCTGGTTCATGGCCAAGATGGCGCTGGTGGTCGTGCTGGTGCTCGGAGTCGGCCTGCACCACTGGGCCGCGGCGAAATTTCGCAAGGGCGACGAGAGCAAGGCGCGCCTGATGCTGATGGGCGGCCGGATGGCGGGGGCCAGCGCCGTCGCCGCGGTGTTTTGCGCCGCGGTCACGTTCGGCTGAGCTGAGCCGCCATCAGTCGCGCAACACCGGCCGCGCCAGCGTTTCCAGCTTGGCCGCGTTGCGGATTTCCAGCTCGCGGCGCTCGACCTGCACCAGGCCTTCGTCCTGCAGGCGGCGCAGCACACGGCTGACCGTTTCCGGCGCCAGGCGCAGGTAATTGGCCATGTCGGTGCGGGCCATGGTCAGGTGGAAACGGCTCGGTGAAAAACCGCGCTGGGCGTAGCGACGCGAGAGCGAGACCAGGAACGCGGCCATGCGCTCGTCGGCCGAATAGTCTCCGGCCAATAGCGCGGCCTTGCCGATGTCCTGGCTGAGCAGGCGGAACAACTGCGCCTGCAGGCCGGGCATTCGCGTGGCCAGCAGGGCCATCTTCGGGAACGAGAACCGGCACAGCATGACCGTGTCCAGCGCCACCGCGTTGCAGGGATAGCGCGCCTGGTGGATGGCGTTGAGGCCGATGACCTCGCCCGGCAGGAAAAAACCCAGCACCTGTTCGTTGCCGGCGGCGTCGAGCACGTAGGTCTTGACGGTACCGGCGCGCACCGCCGCGATCGCCGTGAATTCGTCGCCTTCGCGGAAGACATGCTCGCCCTCCGAAAACGGGCCGACGTGTTCGACCAGCACATGCAGCTCCGACAGCGCGGACTTGTCGTAGCCCTGCGACAGGCAGGCGTCGGAAAAGGCGCAAGTGCTGCAAAAACTCAGTTGATCGCCGTCGTCGGCGATCGGCGATGCGCTGCGACGGCGAATGGCCTGGGTCACCGTCGGACTCCGGCCGGGCGGCTCAGATCGCCTTGGAGAACTGCGCTGGCGCCGCGGTGGGCAAATAAAGGTATCTGTCGAAGCATGCGGCGATGATACGCAGCAGCAGGCGCCCGCGCGAGGTGGCAGCGATCCGGGTTTCGCTGGTCTCGACCAGGCCATCCGCGGCCAGGTCCGAAAGGCGCAGCAGGTCCGGGTGGAAGTATTCGAGGAAGTGGATGCCGTACCGGTCCTCGAGCAGGGGGATGTCGATCTCGCCCCGGCACATCAACTGCTGGATCAGGTCGGCGCGCAGGACATCGTCGGCGCTCATCTGCATGCCGCGCCAGACCGGCAGGCGGCCGCTGTCGATGGCCATTTCCCAGTTCGGCAGGTCGCGCGGATTCTGGCTGTAGGTGTCGCCGATGTGGCTGATCGCGCTGACGCCGAGCCCGATCAGGTCGGACTCGGCGTGGGTGGTGTAGCCCATGAAGTTGCGATGCAGCCCGCCATGCTGCTGCGCGAGCGACAGGTCGTC
>JANYBA010000033.1 GCA_025360985.1 Gammaproteobacteria bacterium
CCACAACCGCCGCCGGCTTGTGGCCGAAGGCGCGCAAGTGAAAGCCGGCGACGTCATCGCCGAGATGGGCCGCACGGGCGCGAGTCGCGACATGCTGCACTTCGAGATTCGCCTCAACGGCAAGCCGGTGGATCCCTTGCAGTTCCTGCCGGCGAAATCGCAATAAAAAAACCCGCGATCGCTCGCGGGTTTTTTGTTTCTACTCGGAGCGGTTGATCAGACCTGCATCGCCTTCGCCACTTCCGCGGCGTAATCCTCGACCACTTTCTCGATGCCTTCGCCGACCGCCAGGCGCTTGAAGCCGACGACGTCGGCGCCGGCGGCCTTGACCGCGGCTTCGACAGTCTGGTCGGTGTTCAGCACGTAGGGCTGGCCGTACAGGGTCACCTCGTTGATGATCTTGGCGACCTTGCCGCTGATGATCTTCTCGAGGATCTCGGCCGGCTTGGAGCGGTCCTTCTCGGACATCTTGGCCAGCTCGATCTCCTTTTCCTTGGCGATGAACTCGGCCGGCACGTCGGCAGCCTTGTTGTGCGGCGGATTCATCGCCGCCACGTGCATCGCCAGGCCGCGGGCGAGATCCATGTCGCCACCCTTGACCTCGACGAGCACGCCGATGCGGCCGCCGTGGATGTAGGCGGCGACGTGGTTGCCGCTGTCGACGCGCGCCATCCGGCGAACCTGCACGTTCTCGCCAATCTTGGCGATCAGGGCGGCGCGCGCTTCCTCGACGGTCAGGGCGCCGATCTTCGCGCCCTTCAGCGCTTCGATGTCGGCGGCGCCGGAAGCCAGGGCGGCTTCGGCGACGGCGTTGGCGAAGGCGATGAAGCTGTCATCCTTGGCGACGAAGTCGGTTTCCGAGTTGACTTCGACCAGCACGGCCTTGCCGCCATTGCTGGCGGCGACCACGCGGCCTTCGGCGGCGACGCGACCGGCTTTCTTGTCGGCCTTGGCCAGGCCTTGCTTGCGCAGCCATTCGGCGGCGATGTCGATGGCGCCCTGGTTCTCGGTCAGCGCCTTCTTGCATTCCATCATGCCGGCGCCGGTGCGCTCGCGTAGTTCCTTGACCAATCCTGCTGTTATTTCCATGGTGTGTCCTGTTTCCTTGCGCTAATGCCTGGATCGGATTACTTGTCGCGGCGCGGGGCGGCGCGGTCGCCGTCGCGGCGCGGGGCGGCGGCCTTGCGCGGGCCGGGGGCGCGGCGCGGGGCGGCCTTCTTCTCGTCGTCCTGCTTCGAAACCGGGTTGCCCTCGGCGTCGAGTTCGACGAACTCATCGTCGCGGCCGGCAACGGTCGGCGACGCAGCCTTGCCTTCCAGCACGGAGTCGGCGGCGGCGCGCACGTACAGCTGCACGGCGCGGATGGCGTCGTCATTGCCCGGGATCGGGTAGTCGACCAGGTTCGGATCGTAGTTGGTGTCGACCACGGCGATCACCGGGATGCCGAGCTTCTTGGCTTCCTGCACGGCGATGTTCTCGTGGCCGATGTCGATCACGAACAGCGCGTCGGGCAGGCGGTTCATGTCCTTGATGCCGCCGAGCGAGGACTGCAGCTTCTCGCGCTCGCGGCGCAGGCCCAGCACTTCGTGCTTGACCATCTTCTGGAAGGTGCCGTCGGTTTCGGCGGCCTCGAGTTCCTTGAAGCGGGCGACCGACTTCTTCACGGTGGCGAAGTTGGTCAGGGTGCCGCCCAGCCAGCGCATGCTCATGTAGGGCATGCCGCAACGCTCGGCTTCTTCCTTGACCGAATCGCGCGCTGAACGCTTGGTGCCGACGAACAGGATGCTGCCGCGCTTCTGAGCCAGCGCCGAGACGAAGTTCATCGCATCGGTGAACAGGGGCAGGGTCTTCTCGAGGTTGATGATGTGGATCTTCCCGCGGGCGCCGAAAATGTACGGGGCCATCTTGGGATTCCAGTAACGGGTCTGGTGGCCGAAATGGACGCCGGCTTCCAGCATCTGACGCATGGTGACCTGGGACATGGATTGCTCCTGGCAATGAGGAACCGGGCCGATACAGGCCTGGGGTTCCGGGGTTGGGCCTCCACACGGGCCACGCCTCGAACCCTTGAAGGGCACCCCGGGGCGGGAAGCATCCGTGTGTGTGAATTCACCGATGACGCTCGGCGTGGGCGGGCTCCAGATCGGAGCCGGGCAACCCGAGAAGTATAGCGGGCTGGCCTAAACCCTTGCAACTGTTGGATAATCCGGTCCATGAAGGTGACGATCAAGACCCCCGAGGACGTCGAGAAAATGCGCGTGGCCGGGCGG
>JANYBA010000071.1 GCA_025360985.1 Gammaproteobacteria bacterium
AATTCGCAGGCCTTCACCAAGCCGGCGACATCAACGAGCTCGAGGTCGATGCGCAGGTCGGGCTTGTCGGACCCGAAGCGACGCATCGCCTCGGCGTAGCTCAGGCGCGGGAACGGATTGGCGAGCTCCACGCCCATCACCTCGGCGAAGATCGTGCGCATCATTTCTTCGGTGGTGTCCTGGACGTCGCGCTCGGACACCCAGGCGAATTCCATGTCGAGCTGGGTGAATTCCAGCTGGCGATCGGCGCGCAGGGCCTCGTCGCGGAAGCAGCGGGCGATCTGGTAGTAACGATCGAAGCCGGCCACCATCAGGATCTGCTTGAACAACTGCGGCGACTGCGGCAGCGCGTAGAACTCGCCCGGATGCATGCGCGCCGGCACCAGGAAGTCGCGCGCGCCCTCGGGCGTGGCCTTGGTCAGGATCGGCGTCTCGATGTCCTGGAATCCGCGCGCGTCGAGCCAGCGGCGCAAGGCCTGCACCAGCTTGATGCGGGTGCGCATCTTGCGCTGCATCTCCGGCGTGCGCAGGTCGAGATAGCGGTACTTGAGGCGGATGTCCTCGCCGGCGTTTTCGTGGGCGTGGAAGGGCAGCGGCTCGGCCTTGTTGAGCAGCTCGATCTTCGTCGCAACGACCTCAACCTTGCCGGTGGCGATCTTGTCGTTGACGGCATGGCGCGCGCGCACCGTGCCGGTGACGCGCAGGCAGTCCTCGTATCCCACCTGCGCGGCGGCCGCGACGACGGCAGCGTTGCCCTGGGCATTCGGGTCCGACTCGGCAACGATCTGCACGATGCCCTCGTGGTCGCGCAAGTCGATGAAGCACAGGCCGCCGAGGTCGCGGGCGACGTCGGCCCAGCCGCACAGGGTGACGGTCTGGCCGATCAGGGCCTCGTTGACGAGGCCGCAGTAATGGGTACGCATGGTGACTCCAGTGGAATCGTGGCTGGACCGGGCCCCGAACGATGGCCGGTGGCGACTAGCGCTGGCCGGCCGCGTATTTTAGGCTGGTTCCTGGCATCGGGCCACCTCGGGGAGAAAACCATGCAGCGATTGCCCTTCGTCGTCTCGGCGTTTTTGCTACTGCTTGGACTGTTGGCCGTCGAGCCGGCCGGCGCCGGCTACGGGCAGCGCCCCGAGATCGATTGCACCAGCGTCGACCGTCAATACCAGGAATGCCCGACGCCGTTCCGCGGGCCGGCCCGGCTGACGCAGCAATTCTCCAATATCCACTGCCTGGAAGGCCGCAACTGGGGCTCGCGCCCCGGCCTGGTCTGGGTCGCCGACGGTTGCCGCGCGCGCTTCGCGGAAGCACGCCCTTATTGGCCGGAATGGGGCAGCAACCACGGCGAGCCGCAAGTCCTGTGCGAAAGCCGCGACAACCGCTACCGGCAATGCGATACCGGATTTCGTGGCTTGGCGCGGATCAGTCGGCAGCTGTCGCAAAGCCCCTGCAACCAGGGGCGCACCTGGGGCCAGGAATCCGGAATGGTCTGGGTATCGGGCGGTTGCCGCGCCTGGTTCGAGGAAACCGGCTGGCCCGGCGCCGCGCGCTAGGGCTTGCGCCCTGAAGTCCCCAGCAGCAGGACGCCGCCGATGACGGCGGCGATGCCGGCCCAAAGCGGAATGTTGACGCGTTGCTTTTCCTCGACCGCCAGGTGCAGCGGGCCGATATCGGCGGTGTGGGTGGCCTTGGTGTAGCTGAAACCACCGTAAGCCAGGGCCAGTGCGCCGCCGATGATCAAGGCGATGGCCAGCATGCGGATCGAGTTCATGGCGCCTCCGGCCTAGAGCGGGTTGCGGCCGCGGATCACCCGCAGCAGCACGACGATGATTGCGATCACCAGCAGGATGTGGATAAGGCCGCCTGCGGTGTAGGACGTCACCATGCCCAGCAGCCACAGGATGACAAGTACGACTACGATGGTCTCGAGCATTTCGAACTCCTTGGCCGAAGGGCGATGACCACCATGGTCATGCTCGATGCGGCCTGCGTCGGTGCGGCGTCGCACATTGGACGCTCGAGGATCTGAACCGCGACTGTTCGCTGTCAGACAGACGGGGTTCAGTTGGCCGCCTACGCTGGCGCCACCATGCACCGATAGCCATTGCGCTCTGCCGATGGGTCGGTGCCTGCGTTCCCCGAGGTGGCGTCATGAACTTCCTTCCCCAGCTCCGAAACCCGGCCGCCGTGATGGCCCTGGCGATCGCCGCGCCGGCGATGTTCCTGGTCGGCGGCAATTTCCACCTGCCCCGCTCGGACAACCCGCAGATCCTGATGGACAGGAGCGTGTTGTTGGGAAATTCCGACGCAGGCATCGTCGACGAACTGCAGGCGGTGCGAAATAACCTGGCCAGCGCGCGCCGGGCCATGATCGGCCGGGACTTCCAGCTCGCCAACCAACTGGCCGCGGAAGCCGCGGTCGATGCCCGGGTCGCGGAACGCAACGCGCAGTCTACCGAGGCACGCCGGTCGGCCCAGGAAACCCAGAACGTCGCACGGGTTCTACGCGCTGAAATCGCCCTCAAGGCCCAGCCGCAGGCCATGGCCAGCAACTGATCTCAGTTCGCCGACGGCGGCTCGGCCTTTGGCGCAGGCTTCGGCTCTGACTTCGACTCTGACTTCGACTCGGGCTTCGATTCCGGCTTCGCCTCGGGCTTGGTTTCGGGCTTGGCAGCCGCATCGCCCTTCTCCGCCAGATTGCGCTTCTTGTCCCCGTCCTTCTTGAAATCGGTTTCGTACCAGCCGGCGCCGGCCAGGCGAAAGCTTGGCGCGGTCAGTTGTCGGCGCACCTGCTCGACGCCGCAGTCGGGGCAGGCAGTCGGGTCGGGGTCGGACAGCCGTTGCAAACGCTCGAACCGGTGGCCGCAACTGGCGCATTCGAAGGCGTAGATGGGCATCAGGCGGTTTCCTGTTGTTCGTAGAGTTGCAACCATTCGGCCTCGAGTGTTTCCCGTTCCCGGTGCAGCTCGCCCTGGCGTTGCGCCAGTCGCACCACGGCGCCGCCACCATCGCTGCCGTAGACGGCGGGATTGGCCAACTCATCCTCGATGTGCTTTGCCTCCGACTGCAGCGTTGCGATGCGGGCTTCGACCTGCTTGAAGCGCTTGGCGGCGGCATCAAGCGCCTGCCTGGACAAAGCCGGCTTGGGCAACGGGGCAGGAGCGGGCTTGCCCGGCGCCTTGGCCGACTTCGCTTCGGAACCGCGCGAACGCAACCAGGCCGCGTATTCGTCGAGGTCGCCCTTGAAGGCTTCGACCTTGCCGTCGGCGACGCGCCAGAACGTCTCGCAGACCAGGCCGATCAGATGCCGGTCGTGCGAGACCAGGACGATCGCGCCGTCGAAATCGGACAGCGCCTCGGCCAGGGCTTCGCGCATGTCGAGGTCGAGGTGGTTGGTCGGTTCGTCGAGCAGGAGGACGTTGGGCTTGGTGTAGGCGATCAGGGCCAAGGCCAGGCGCGCGCGTTCGCCACCGGAGAAACTGTCGACCGATTCGAAGGCGCGATCACCGGCGAAATTCCAGGTGCCGAGGAAATTGCGCAACACCTGCTCGCCGGCCTCGGGCGCGAGTTCCTTCAGGTGCCAGATCGGGCTCTGGCCTTCGTGCAGGCTCTCGACGGTGTGCTGGGCGAAGTAGCCGATGCGGACGTCCGGGTGGCAACTGCGTTCTCCGGTGAGTGGATCGAGTTCGCCGACCAAGGTCTTGACCAGGGTCGATTTGCCGGCGCCGTTCGGGCCGAGCAGGCCGATGCGATCGCCGGCTTCGAGGCCGAAGCCGACGTCGCGGAGGATGGTGATGCTGCTGTTCCCTTCTCCCGCGGGGAGAAGGTGGCCCGAAGGGCCGGATGAGGGTGCGGCCGAACTCGTACCCTCACCCCTGCCCCTCTCCCGCGGGGAGAGGGGTTCAATTCGGTAACCCGCGTCGACATGATTCAGCCGGATCAACGAGTGCGGCAGCCGCAAAGGCTCGGCAAAATTGATCCGGAGCTGGCGCTCGGCGCGCACCGCCTCGGTGCCTTCGAGCTTGGCCAGGCGCTTGACCCGTGACTGCGCCTGCTTGGCCTTGCTGGCCTTGGCCTTGAAGCGGTCGATAAAGCTCTGCAGGTGCGCGCGTTCGGCCATCTGCTTTTCGTGCGAGATCTGTTGCAGGCGCAGGTGCTCGGCGCGCTGGCGTTCGAAGCTGGTGTAATCGCCGCTGTAGAGCTTGGCCTTGCCCTCGTGCAGGTGCAGAGTGTGCGTGCAGACGCCGTCGAGGAATTCGCGGTCGTGCGAGATCAGCAGCAAGGTGCCGGGATATTTGAGCAGCCATTGCTCCAGCCAGAGCACCGCGTCGAGGTCGAGGTGGTTGGTCGGCTCGTCGAGCAGCATCAGGTCGGACGGGCACATCAGCGCCCGCGCCAGGTTCAGGCGCACCCGCCAGCCGCCGGAAAATTCCGAGACAGCGCGGGTATGCGTCTCGGGCGGGAAACCCAGGCCGTGCAGCAGCCGCCCGGCGCGCGCGCTGGCGTCGTAGCCATTGAGTTCCTCGAGCCGATGGTGCAATTCGGCGACCGCCTCGTAATCCTCGCGGTCCATCGCCTCGGCCTCGGCCTTGATCACGGCATGGACTGCTTCGTCGCCGGAGAGCACGAAATCGATGGCCGGGTCGGGCAAGGACGGCGTTTCCTGGGCGACGCTGGCGATGCGTACCTTTCCAGGCAGGTCGAGGTCGCCGGCATCGGCCTCGACTTCGCCGAGGATGGTCGCGAACAGCGAGGATTTGCCGCAGCCGTTGCGGCCGACCACGCCGACCCGCCAGCCGGAATGCAGGGCGAGGTCGACGTTGGACAGCAGCAGGCGCTCGCCGCGACGCAG
>JANYBA010000102.1 GCA_025360985.1 Gammaproteobacteria bacterium
GTGCTCGATCCGGACCTCATTTCCAAAGCCGCGGCCGGACCCACGCGAATTCGCCTGCGCACCAATACCGGCTTTTCCGAATACGACCGTAACCAGTTATTGGTGCACGAAGCTTTCGTGCACACGCTCACCGGCCTCAACGGCCGCGAGCAGCCGAGCCTGAAGTCGATGTCGCGCGGCTCGCCGCGCACCACCGCCACCCAGGAAGGCCTGGCGACCTTCGCCGAACTGATTTCCGGTTCGATGGACATCGAGCGCATGAAGCGGATCAGCCTGCGCATCGTCGCCATCGACAAGGCGATCAATGGCGCCGATTTCGTCGAGGTCTTCCGCTACTTCCAGGAGGCCGGGCAGACGCCGGCCGACAGTTTTTCGTCGGCGCAGCGAATCTTCCGCGGCGTGCCGCTCGGCGGTGGCGCCGCTTTCACCAAGGACACCGTCTACCTGCACGGCCTGCTCAGCGTGCACACCTTCTTCCGCTGGTGCCTGCGCCACCACAAGCTCGGCTTGGCGCGCTCCTTGTTTGCCGGCAAGATGGCGCTGGAGGACGTGTTCGCGCTCGAGCCGGCCTTCGCCGCCGGCGCGGTCGCCGCGCCGCGCTACCTGCCACCATGGATGCAACGCGCCAACGGCCTGGCCGGGATGCTGGCGTTCTCGCTGTTCGCCAACAAGATCCGGCTCGATCGCGTCGATGCCGATGACCTGGTGTTGGGGTTGTAGAATAGGCAAATGTCCGAACACGAAGACTTCAAGCAGGCCGCCCTCGACTACCACCGGCACGCGCCGCCGGGGAAGATCAAGGTCGCGCCGACCAAACCGATGGTTAGCCAGCGCGATCTGGCGCTGGCCTATTCGCCCGGCGTGGCGCATGCCTGCGAAGCCATCGTGGCCGACCCCGGCCAGGCCTCGGCGCTGACCGCGCGCGGCAACCTGGTCGCGGTGATCACCAATGGCACCGCCGTGCTTGGCCTCGGAAACATCGGCCCGCTGGCCGGCAAACCCGTCATGGAAGGCAAGGCCGTGCTGTTCCAGAAGTTCGCCGGCATCGATGTCTTCGATCTGGAAATCGCCGAGCACGATCCGGACAAGCTGGTCGACATCATCGCCAGCCTGGAGCCAACCTTCGGCGGCATCAACCTCGAAGATATCAAGGCGCCGGAATGCTTCGAGGTCGAGCGCAAATTGCGCGAGCGCATGAAGATCCCGGTCTTCCACGACGACCAGCACGGCACCGCGATCATCGTCGGCGCGGCGATGCTCAATGCCCTGCACGTGCTCGGCAAGAGGATCGACGAAGTGAAACTGGCCACCAGCGGCGCCGGCGCCGCCGGCATCGCCTGCCTGGACATGCTGGTCGCGCTGGGCATGAAGCCCGACAACATCAGCGTTGCCGACGTCGACGGCGTGCTCTATCGCGGCCGCCCCAAGCTCAATCCGGCGATCGAGCGCTACGCCCGCGACACCCCGGCGCGCAGCCTCGCCGACATCGTCAAGGGCGCCGATGTCTTCCTCGGCTTGTCCGCCGGCGGCGTGCTCAAACCCGACATGGTGGCGACCATGGTCGAGCGGCCGGTGATCTTCGCCCTCGCCAACCCGACCCCGGAAATCCTGCCCGAGGAAGTGCGCGCGGTGCGCCCGGACGCGATCATCGCCACCGGCCGCAGCGACTACCCGAACCAGGTCAACAACGCGCTCTGCTTCCCGTACATTTTCCGCGGCGCGCTCGACGTCGGCGCCACCACCATCAACGAGGCGATGAAGCTGGCCTGCGTGCGCGCCATCGCCGAACTGGCGCGGCGCGAAGCCTCCGACCTCGGCAGCGCTTACAGCGGCGAGACGCCGCGCTTCGGCGCGGACTATTTGATTCCGCGGCCGTTCGACCCGCGCCTGCTGATTTCGCTGGCGCCGGCAGTGGCCAAGGCGGCGATGGATTCCGGCGTCGCCGCCCGGCCGATCGCCGACATTGCCGCCTATGCCGAACGGCTGTCGCAATTCGTCTACCGCACCGCCCTGGTGATGAAGCCGCTGTTCGAACGCGCCCGCGGCAACCGCCAGCGCATCGCCTATGCCGAGGGCGAGGAGGAAACGGTGTTGCGCGCGGTCCAGACCGTGGTTGACGACGGCCTGGCCCAGCCGATCCTGATCGGCCGCCCGGCGGTGATCGAACGGCGCATCGCCCGGCTCGGCCTGCGCCTCAAGGCCGGTCGCGATTTCGACCTGACCAACCCCGACGACGACGCCCGCTTCAACGACTACTGGCAGCAGTACCACCAGATCATGGCGCGGCGCGGCGTCTCGCCGCCGGCGGCCAAGGCGATCGTGCGTTCGCGCAGCACCGTGATCGCCGCGTTGATGGTCAAGCGTGGCGACGCCGACGGCATGCTCTGCGGCCTGGTCGGACGCTACCAGGGCAAGCTCAAGCACGTGGTCGACGTGCTCGGCCTCGACCCGACCGTGGACTCGCTGTCGGCGCTGTCGATCGTGATCACCGACAAGGGTCCGTTCTTCTTCGTCGACACCCACGTGCAATACGATCCCACGGCCGAGCAGATCGCCGAATCGGCCCTGCAGGCCGCCTACCGGCTGCGCCTGTTCGGCATTACGCCCAAGGTCGCCCTGGTCAGCCATTCCAACTTCGGCTCGGCCGACACCAAGAGCGCGATGAAGATGCGCCGGGCGATGGAAATCATCCGCGAGCGCAACCCCAAGCTCGAGGCCGAAGGCGAGATGCAGATGGACACCGCGCTCACCGCCGAGATCCGCGAGCGCCTGTTCCCGGACTCGCGCCTGTCCGGCCGCGCCAACCTGCTGGTGCTGCCCAACCTCGATGCCGCCAACACCGCCTACAACCTGACCCGCGTGATGTCCGACGGCGTCGGCATCGGCCCGGTGCTGATGGGCATGGCCCAGCCGGCGCACGTGCTCACGCCCTCGGCCACCGTCCGCCGCGTCGTCAACATGACCGCCATCGCAGCGGTCGAGGCGCAGTACCGGGCGGCGCGGGAGGGCTAGGCCTGGATGCGGCTTGGGTCGCGAATAAAGTCGCTCCTACCAAAGATTCTCGGCACAGCCCCAAAACGAATAGCCGCCAATGTCCGCGGCGATTCCGCCCCGCACGGGGTTGCGAATAACGTAGGCGACGGCGTATTCGACGGCCAAGGGGCATTCCAGCGCGCGATCGTGAAAAGTCTTCGACCAGACGCGGCCGAAGACTTGCCGGTATCGATTGCATGCCATGGCAGTCATGGCTTTCGCCCTCTTGACGACCGACGCCAGACTGGCCGTGCCGTCCAGCTCGACCACGGCGTGCGCGTGGTCTGGCATGAGGACCCAAGCGTGCAAGCTGGCACCTCGCCAAGCCTCGGCGCTGGCCAGACAGGCGCACACCTTCATTGCCAATAGCGGGTCTTCAAACAGCTTCTCGCGGTGGCCGGTCGTGAACGTCACCAGGTAATACATTCCCGCCTCCGAGTGCCGGCCTTTCCGCAGGGATTGATGGCCCGAATTTGGTCTACGTCGCATGTCCATGACGTCATCCTCTGCCATCGAGAGCGGGCCGAACATCGGAATATTCCGAATCTTGGGTAGGAGCGAATTTATTCGCGACCCAAGCCGCGTCGCCATTCCGGTCGCCAATAGATTGGCTCCTACCCGAGCCGCGTCGCCATTCCGGTCGCCAATAGATTGGC
>JANYBA010000158.1 GCA_025360985.1 Gammaproteobacteria bacterium
ACGATGCCCAGGGTGGCCCTGCTGGTACTGGCCTTTTCCACCAGCGCCCAGGCAGCGCTCAAGATCGACGGCCGCGTCGACGAGCCGGAGTGGGCATCGGCCCGGCACATCACCGACTTCAAGATGGTGCTGCCGCTGACCCGCGGGCCGGCGACCCATCCGACCGAGGCCTGGGTGCTGTCGACGCCCGAGGGCCTGGCCATCGCTTTCCGGAATACCCAGCCGGCCGACGTGCCGCGCACCCGCCAGCGCATGCAGCGCGACGCCTTCGTGCCGGTCGATCGCGTCAACCTCTACGTGGATTTCGACGGCGATGGCCACGCCGGCTACAACTTCACCGTGACGCTGGCCAACGACATCACCGACGCCACCATCGGCAACGAGAACCAGTTCAATTCCGACTGGGATGCCGATTGGCAGCACGCGACCAGCGAAGACGCCGACAGCTGGTCGGCGGAATTCCTCATCCCGTGGTCGATCGCCCCAATGCGCAAGATCGACGGCGACCAGCGCACGGTCGGCATCTCCGTGGATCGCGTGGTCGGCGCGACCAACGAACGCATGGCCTGGCCGGACGTCACCTACGGCGAGCAGCGTTTCCTGAGCGTCTTTTCCAAGCTGAAGCTGAACCAGTACAGCCAATCGCTGTTGACGGTCACGCCCTATGTGTCCGGGATCTACGACAACGTCGCCAGCGCGGGCAAGATCGATGGCGGCGCCGACATCTTCTGGAAGCCGAATGGCCAGTTCCAGCTCACCGCGACCATCAATCCCGACTTCGGACAGGTCGAAAGCGACCAGCTGGTGGTGAATTTCAGCGCCACCGAGACTTTCTTCAGCGACAAGCGGCCGTTCTTCACCGAGAACCAGGGCTTCTTCGATGTACCGTTCGGGTCGCGCGGCAACGCCGATCGCCTGATCTACACACGGCGCGTGTCCGGCGACGTCACCGGCGCGCTGAAGTTCAACGGCAGCCTGGCCGGTTTCAACTACGGCGTGTTCGCGGCCTCGGAAGCCGATCCGGCCGGACGGGACTTCTACGCGCTGCGCCTGACCCGCGAATTCGCCAAGCAAGGCTTTGGAACCATGGTCACCGAGGTCGACAATCCGTTCTTCGACCGCACGGCGAACGTCTTCTCGATCGACCACCATTGGAATCCGACCGACAAGTTTTCGGTGAACTCGATCATTGTTGGCTCCAGCATCGACCAGTCCGGAACCACGACACGCGACAGCGGCGCCCAGACCCGCGTCGACTACGACGCCGGCGACGGCTGGCGCCACCAGGTCTATTGGCTGCATCTGGGCAAGGACTTGCAGCTGAACGATTTCGGCTACCTCGAGCGCAACGATTTCAACTACCTGCGCTACGGACTGTCGCATCGAATCACCGGTTTGCCCGCCGACTCGGCGTATTCCTCGCACGATTGGCAGTGGGCGGTCTCGACCCGCGACAACGACCAGGGCCTGCACCTGTACGATGCGCTTCAGGCCACGCTCACCAGCAATCGCAAGGACGGCGGCAACCAGTATTCCGAAGTGACCTGGCTCGGCCCGGGCTACGACGACCTGATCACCCGCGGCAACGGCATCGTGGTCATCCCGGCCAAGTTGTACCTGTATACGGAGCGTTTCTTCCCGCGCAAGGACAAGGGCCGCTGGGAGTTCTACGGCAACCTGCGCTATGCCGCCGAGGGTCTGCGCGGACCGGCGCACGGTTCTTTCGAGTTCGATTTCGAACCGACCTACCACGCCACGGAAGGGCTGAGCTTCTACGGCGGCCTGGACATGAAGCATGATCCCGACTGGCTGGTCTGGCATGACAACGAGCATCGTCTGGCGACCATGAGCGCCGACATCATCTTCCTCACCGCCGGCACCACCTGGCTGATCGATTCCAAGCAGGAACTGCGCGTCAAGCTGCAGGCGATCGGGCTGGCGGCGGAGACGCGCCAGGCCTGGGACCTGAGCCCGGATGGCCAGCCGATTCCGTCTGCGCCATTGCCGTGTGCTGCACCGCCTGGGTCTGGCGCTCACAGTGCGACGCCAACGTCAAGGCGGCGCTGTTGATC
>JANYBA010000163.1 GCA_025360985.1 Gammaproteobacteria bacterium
GGACGACCTCACCGACCGCCAGCAATCCGTCCTGGATTTCGTCGCCGACCACCTGCGCAGCGAAGGCGTGCCGCCCACCGTCGCCGAGATCGCCCGCGCCTTCGGCATCCACGACAACGCCGCCCACAAGCACCTGCGTAGTTTGGACAACAAAGGCGCGCTCACCTTGCTGCCCGGCAAGGCCCGCGGCATTCGTTTGCCGAGCCAGCGTTCGCGCCGTCCCGATGCCCTCACCCTGCCCATCCTCGGCCGCGTCGCCGCCGGCGTGCCGATCAGCGCCCAGGCCGACTTCGAAGGCCAGATGCTGTTCGACCGCGCCGCCTTCTTCCCGCGCCCCGATTATCTGTTGCGGGTCAAGGGCGACTCCATGCGCGAAGACGGCATCCTCGACGGCGACCTGATCGCCGTGCACCGCACCAACACCGCCGACAGCGGCCAGATCGTGGTCGCGCGCATCGACGGCGAGATCACCGTCAAGCGCCTGCAGCGCGGCAAGAACAAATTGCGCTTGCTGCCGCGCAACCCCGACTTCGCCCCGATCGACGTACCGCGCGACGCCGACTTCGCCATCGAAGGCCTGTACTGCGGACTCGTCCGGAGCGCCTGAGCATGAGCGCTGCGATTTCTCTCCAACCGCTGTTGGATGGTCGCCGACTCTGGCGCGGCCAGCCGGCGCCGCGACCGGCCAGCAATGAACCGACCGGGCACGCCGCGCTCGACGCCGCGTTGCCCACCGGCGGCTGGCCCGAAGACGCGCTCACCGAAGTGCTGCTGCCCGCCGATGGCCTCGGCGAATTGCGCCTGGTGCTGCCGACGCTGGCGCGGCACACGCAGGCCGGGCGCGATATCGCCTTGGTCGCGCCGCCCTACCTGCCCTTCCCGACCGCGTGGATGGCCGCCGGCATCGACATGCGTCATCTGCATGTGATCGAGGCCGAAGCGAAGCAGGCGCTGTGGGCCGCCGAACAATGCCTGCGCGCCGGTTGCCTGTCGGCGGTGCTGTGCTGGCCGCGCTCGGCCGACGACAAGGCGCTGCGGCGCTTGCAGGTCGCCGCCGAAACCGGCCACGCGCTTGGCTTCGTGTTCCGCGACCAGCGCGCTGCGCTCAATGCCTCGCCGGCCGCGCTGCGCTTGCAGGTCGAGCCCGGGCAGCTGCGCGTGCTCAAGTGCCGCGGCAGCCTCGCGCCGGCGCGGCCCATCCCACTGCATTGATGCCAGCGCCGTGCTCTGGGCCTGCGTGGTGCTGCCGGACCTGGCGCGGGATGCGAGCCGCGGTCAATCGCTGCTCGCCGCCTGGGCCTATCGCTACAGCTCGCAGGTCAGCACGGATTTCCCCGACGCCGTCCTGATCGAAGCCGAAGGCAGCCTCGGCCTGTTCGGGCCGTGGCCGCGCTTCGAGGCGCAGCTGCGCGACGACCTCGCCGCGCTCGGTTTCCGCCACCAGATCGCACTGGCGCCGACCGCCAGCGGCGCACGCGTGCTGGCCTACCACCAGGACGGCCTCGCCATCACCACGATGGAACTTCTCCAACGCGCGCTCGCCCAGGTGCCGGTGGCGAATGCCTGCCTGCCGGCCGACATCACCGCCGCTTTCGAACACTTGGGCCTGCGCACGCTCGGCAAGTTGTTCGCACTGCCGCGCGCGGCCCTGGCCAAGCGCTACGGGCCCGGCCTGCTCGACGAACTCGATCGCCTGCGCGGTTTCCTGCCCGAGGTGATCACGCCGTATCGGCCGCCGGATGTCTTCGATGTCCGGATCGAACTCAACTACGAGACCGAAAGCTCGCAGGCCCTGCTGTTTCCGCTGCGGCGGCTCACGGCGGACCTGGCGGCGTATCTGGCCGGTCGCGACGGCGGCGTGCAGCGTTTCGTCGTCTACCTCGAACACGAAGGCCGCGCCGATAGCGACGTGCTGGTCGGATTGCTCGCGCCCGAGCGCGAGGCGGCGCTGCTGTTCGAACTGGCGAAAGGACGACTGGAACAGGCGCGCGTGCCGGCGCCTGTGCGCGGCGTGCGCCTGCTCGCGCGCGAACTGCCGCCATTCGTGCCGGGGCGCATTGATTTGTTCGAAGCGCGACCGCAACAGACCATGCCCTGGCAGCGCTTGCGCGAACGCCTGCGCGCACGCCTCGGCAACGAGGCCGTGCACGGCCTGGCGGCGACGCCCGACCATAGACCGGAACGCGCCTGGCAGCGCGACGGCGACGGCAAGGCGCCACCGCTGCCGCGCCCGCGCCCGACCTGGCTGCTGGCGCGGCCGATCCCGCTGCGCGATCCGCAGCTGCGCATACTCGCCGGCCCCGAACGCCTCGAGACCGGCTGGTGGGACGGCTTCGACGTGCAACGCGATTACTACGTGGTGCAAACGCAGCAGGGGCAATGCGCCTGGGCCTATTGCGCGGCCGGCGAGCGCGGGCCGTTCATGCTGCACGGGTGGTTTGCATGAGCGCTCCCGACTACGCCGAGCTGCATTGCCTTTCGAACTTCAGCTTCCTGCGCGGCGCCAGCACCATCGTGGAATTGTTCGAACGGGCGAAGGCGCTCGGCTACACCGCGCTGGCGATCACCGACGAAGCCTCGATGGCCGGCATCGTGCGCGCCTTCGAAGCAGCGAAGGCCAGCGGTGTCGCCCTGATCGTAGGCACCGAATTGCATCTCGACGACGGCCCGTCGCTGGTCCTGCTCGCCGAAACCCTGGCCGGCTACCAGCACCTGTGCCGCTGGATCACGCTCGGCCGGCGCCGCGCCGACAAGGGCAGCTACCAACTCGCGATGGCCGACTTCGACGCCAGCGAGGGCGTGCTGGCGCTGTGGCTGCCGGGTGAACAGACCGATGCCGCGCACGGTGCCTGGCTGAAGTCGCGCTTCGGCGAAAATGCGTGGCTCGCGGTCGAACTTCACCGCGGGCCTGACGATGTGGCGCGCCTGCAGAGGCTGCGCGAACTCGGCGAACGATTGGCACTGCCGCTAGTCGCCGCCGGTGGCGTGCACATGCACGGCCGCGGCCGGCGCGCGCTGCAGGACACCCTCACCGCGATCCGCCACCGCTGCACGGTCGCCGAGGCCGGTGCGCGCTTGTTCGCCAACGGCGAGCGCCACCTGCGCCGGCGCGAACAACTGGCGGCGATCTATCCGGCCGACCTGCTCGAAGCCACGCTGGCGATCGCCCGGCGTTGCCGCTTCTCGCTCGAGCAATTGCAGTACCGCTACCCCAAGGAAATCGTCCCCGACGGTGAGACGCCGACCACGTGGTTGCGGGCCCTGACCGAACGAGGCATCAAAAAGCGCTGGCCGCAGGGCGTGTCCGCCGCCATCCGCGCCACCATCGAACAGGAACTGGCGCTGATCGCCGAACTCGGCTACGAGCCTTTCTTCCTCACCGTGCATGACATCGTCCGCTTCGCGCGCGAGCGCGGCATCCTCTGCCAGGGGCGCGGCTCCGCGGCGAACTCGGCCGTCTGCTACTGCATAGGCGTCACCTCGGTCGATCCGGCGCAGGCGGACCTCCTCTTCGAACGGTTCGTG
>JANYBA010000190.1 GCA_025360985.1 Gammaproteobacteria bacterium
CACGAAGCCCGGCGGTACCTTCGGTCGCGGGCTACGGCACCCCGGCAGCTGGGTAACGAAGGCGTCAGTACGAGCTGGTCTTGACCACCAGCTGATCGGCGTTCACGCCTTTCACGCCCTTGGTCGTGGTGGCGATCTGGATGGCCTTGCTGCGAACGTCGGCATTCGGGACCGTGCCGGTCAGCGTCACCACATTGGCCTCGGTCTCGACCTCGATCTTCGTGCCCTTCACCTGCTTGTCGGCCAGCAACTTGGCCTTCACCTTGCTGGTGATCCAGGCGTCGTCGACGACGTCGCCGGTTTCGGACGCGGCTTCGCGGAGCTCGCCGGACGCGGTGGCGGTATTGGCGTCCTGTCGGGCCTCGGTCCCGGGCGCCGCGACGATCAGATTGTCGTGCACGCCAACCACGCCCTTGGTCTGGGCCGCGAGTTTCCCGGCCGTTTCCTTGGCCTCCTGGCTGTCGGCGCCACCGGTCAGGGTGACGACACCTTTGACGGTATCGACGTTGATGTCGAAACCCTTGGTGCGTTCATCGCCCAACAGTTTCGCCTTCACCGATGCGGTGACCGTGGCGTCGTCGATGGTCTGGCCGACGGTGCGATTGGGTTTTGTGTCTTCCAGCGCCTGGGCCGCGGTGGCGCTCATGCCAAGGGCGATCGCGGCAGCCAGCATGGTCGTCTTGAAAGGGTTCATGGTCTTGCTCCTGTTCGAATGCTTCCGGTGGAAGCTTGGGGGCGGCTGCGGGGGCAGCGCAGGAGGAGGCTGCCGCCGGCCTCCCCAACGTTGGATGAAGGAGATGTTCGAAATTCGTGAGCGCGGCCAACCGCGCATGCCGGAAAGCCAGTTCCCACGCGGGCTGCGGAAATCTGAACGAATCGACTACGGGCGTTTTCCGAACCGGTTCGCGGTCGCATTCCAAATGCCGTAGGCGCTGATCAGCATCCACGCCACTTCGATGAACAGCACCGACCAGTTGAGGTCTTTCGCGTACCAGACCGGGACCAGGATGCCAGCCGAACCGACGAGGTTGAGCACCGAGAACATCACGCCATTGCCATCCATGCGGCGCGTCTGCAAGGCGGCGTAGGCGCCGAGTACCATCAGCACGCCCGCGAATCCGACAAAATCGAACCACTGCAAGGACATCATTTCGCCGCTCCCAGTCGTTGCCGCACCGCTTCGAACAGGGCAACGCCGGCCGCCACCGAAACGTTCAAGCTTTCCATCTCCCCAGGCATCGGAATCTTCACCAGCGCGTCGCAATGTTCGCGGGTCAGGCGACGCATGCCCTCGGCCTCGCCACCGAGCACCAGGGCCACGTTGCCGGTCAGGTCGATGCCATGGATGCCGCTGGAGGCTTCGCCGTCGAGTCCGTAAACCCAGACGCCAGCGTCCTTGATGCCACGCAGGGTGCGGGCGAGATTCGTCACGCTGATCACCGGGATGCGATCGGCCGCGCCGGCCGAGGTCTTGCGCACGGTCGCATTGATGGGCGCCGCTTTGTCTTTCGGGATGATGACTGCGGTCACGCCAGCAGCCGCCGCGCTGCGCAGGCAGGCGCCGAGGTTGTGCGGGTCCTGTATTCCATCGAGCACCAGCAGCAGGGCCTTGCCGCCGGCGGCTTCGATCAGCGCCGGCAGTTCGTTTTCTTCCGCTTGCCTGGGCGCCTCGTAGCGGGCGATCACGCCTTGGTGGCGCAGGCCGCCGGCGACGCCGTCGAGCGCCTGCAGGGCGATCCGGCGCACGGAGATTTCACGCCGGCGCGCGGTTTCCTCGATCTCGGTCAAGCGTGGGTTCTTGCCGCCGGCCTCGACCAGGATCTCCAGCACGTTTCCGCTGTCGTGCTCCAGGGCGGATGACACGGCGTTGATCCCGGCGATCCAGTGGCTGGTCTTGCTCATCGTGCTTGTCTCAATTCGCCCATACCTTCTTTTTCTGCGGTTTGGCCGACTCCGCCAATTTGAAGTCGATGCGCTTGTCCTCGACGCTGGCCTTGAGCACCAGCACCCGCACCGGATCGCCGAGCCGGTAGCTGCCGCCCTTGCGTTCGCCCTTGAGCGATTTGCGCAGGGGATCGAAATGGTAATAGTCGTGCGGTAATTGCGTCACGTGCACCAGGCCGTTGACTTTGGATTCGTTCAATTCGACGAACAGGCCGAAGGAAGTCACGCCGCTGATCACGCCGTCGAATTCGCTGCCGACGTGCTGCTCCATCCAGGCGCTGCGGTAACGCTCGTCGACTTCGCGCTCGGCCTCGTCCGCGCGGCGCTCCTTCTCCGAGCATTGCAGGCAGAGCTTGGCCATTTCCTCGGCCGAGTAGCCGAAGCCGTCCTCGTTGCCAGCCATGAGGGCGTGCTTGATCGAGCGATGCAGCAGCAGGTCGGGATAGCGACGAATCGGCGAGGTGAAGTGGCCGTAGGCCTCGAGCGCCAGGCCGAAATGGCCTTTGTTGTCGGTCGAATACACCGCCATGCTCTGCGAACGCAGCAGCACCGTTTCCAGCAAGGCCGCGTCGGGCCGCTCGCGGATCTTTTTCAACAGGACGGTGAAGTCCTTGGGCGTGACCTTGCTGTAGGCCGGCAGGCGCAGGCCGAATTCGGCCAGGTATTCGAGCAGGTCGGCGTACTTGGATTCCGGCGGTCGGTCGTGCACCCGGAATGGCGCCGGTATCTTCTTCTTGAGGATGAAGCGCGCTGCCTCGACGTTGGCGGCGATCATGCATTCCTCGATCAGCTTGTGGGCGTCGTTGCGTTCGAGCATGCCGGCCTGGATGACCTCGCCCTGGGCGTCGAGCACGAAACGGGTCTCGCTCGATTCGAATTCGATCGCGCCGCGCTGCGTGCGCGCCTTGGCCAGCACATGGAAGAGTTGGTACAGGCGCTCGACGTGCGGCAACACGGCGCCAAGCTGGGTCCTCGCCTCTTCGTCCTTGTCGCCGACGGCTTTCCACACTTGCGTGTAGGTCAGGCGCGCCTGCGAGCGCATCACCGCCTCGTAGAACTTCGAGCCGGTGACCTGGCCCTGGAAGTCCACGTGCATGTCGCAAACGAAGCAGCAGCGGTCGACTTTCGGATTGAGCGAACAAATGCCGTTCGACAGGGTCTCGGGCAACATCGGCACGACGAAGCCCGGGAAATACACCGAGGTCCCGCGCAGCACCGCCTCGTCGTCGAGCGCGGTGCCCGGGCGTACGTAATGCGAGACATCGGCGATGGCGACGATCAGGCGGAAGCCGCGGCTATCGCTTTCGCACCAGACGGCGTCGTCGAAGTCCTTGGCGTCCTCGCCGTCGATCGTGACCAGGGGCAGCTTGCGCAGGTCGGTGCGCTGGCGCGCGACTTCGGCCGGCACTTCCAGCTCCACCGCCGCCGCTTCGGCCAGCGTCTCGCGGTTGAATTCGTGCGGCAGGTTGTGGCCGTGGATCGCCACCTGCACCAGGTGCGAGGGCGTGAGCTTGTCGCCGAGCACGACCAGCACCTTGCCGATCGGCGGCCGGCCGCGCGACGGCGGCTCGACGATTTCGCAGACCACCATCTGGCCTTCGCGGGCGCCGTTGCGGGCATCGGGCGGGATCAGCAATTCGGTCAGCACGCGCTTGTCGTCCGGCACGACCATGCCGATGCCGGCGCGCTCGCTGTAGCGGCCGACCAGCCGGGTCAGGCGGCGTTCGAGCACTTCGACGATGGCAGCTTCGCGCCGGCCGCGGTGGTCGACGCCGGTCACGCTGACGAGCACGCGGTCGCCGTGCAGGGCCTTGCGCATCTCGCCCGGCGGCAGGAACAGGTCGTCGCCGCCCTTTTCCGGTTTCAGGAAGCCGAAGCCGTCGGGGTGGGCGATGACCACGCCGGCGATCAGGTCGAGTTGTTCGACCACGGCGTATCCGCCGCGGCGATTCACCAGCAACTGGCCGTCGCGCTGCATGGCGTTGAGTCGGCGCGACAGGGCCTCAAGCCGGTCGGGCGCGGTCAATTTCAGTGTGCGGGCGATCTCTTCGACATTGAGCGGACCCGGGGCATCGGACAGGAATGCCGACAAGGCCTCGCGGCTGATAATCGGGTTGTCGTAACGCTGGGACTCGCGCTCCGCGTGGGGATCGGCGCGTCGGTGGCTGGGAGGACGGGCCGGGCCGGGCTTGGGTCCTCCGGGTTTGCCGGGGCCCTTGCGGGCGGGCTTGGCGGCCGGTTTGCCGGGGGTTTTGGCCGGCGTGCTGAGCTTGATGCTGTCGGGCAGCCACGGCGGGCGCTTGCCGCCGGAAGGCTTCTTGGTCGATTTCGTCATAAGTGAATGGTACACCCGACACGTTTCCGGGCCCTGACGGGTGGGCCCCGGATGGGTTAAAATTGACAATAGCCGCGCCGGTCACTACATTGCGCGGCTCGCGTTTCGGCCTGCCCTGGTGGCGGAATTGGTAGACGCACTAGTTTCAGGTACTAGCGGGTAAAACCGTGGAGGTTCGAGTCCTCTCCTGGGCACCAGTGCCGGAACGCAAACTCAAGACCCGCTTCGGCGGGTTTTTTGTTGCCGCTGCTTCCCCTGCTTTTGATAAGTGCCGAGCAGCTGCGCGCTGGCGATGACGTGGCCGTGCATCGCCGCTTCGAGCTTGGGCTTGTCGGGCGTGGCCAGGTCGCCGAGCACCACATCAAGCGCATAGAGCTTGTGGAAGTAGCGATGCCGTCCGATTGGCGGGCATGGCCCGCCGTAGCCGGTGCGCTTCCAGTCATTGCGGCCTTCGCGCGTGCCCGCGGGCAGCGCCTTCGCGGCAATCGCCTGCGGCAAGCCGGTCGAAGTCGGCGGCAGGTTGTACAACAGCCAATGCACCCAAGTCATTTTCGGCGCCGCCGGATCGGGCGCGTCGGGATCATCGACGATCAGCACCAGGCTCCTGGCGTTCGCCGGCACGCCGTGCCAGGCCAACGCTGGCGAATGATCGGAACCTTCGCAGGTGAATTCAGTGGGTATCTCGGCGTCGTTCTTGAACGCCGTGGAGGTCAAGGTCATGGTCATGGTTCGCTCCGCAGTCGAGCCGCTGGCGTCGACGAAGGCCAGCATGCCACACGCCAGGAACATCGCGAATGAACGTTTAGGCACGAGCCATATTTTGCGCTACTTCGCGTCGAAGTAAACCCCGCGCACGAGAACCGGCTCATCGACATTGCTGAACGTACTCGGTAGCCCATCGGACCAGACGATGTCCGGGCCCGAATGCAACTGGTAATGCAAGTGCGGCGTATTGGTGTCGCCAGAGCTGCCCAGCTTGCCCAGTGGCTGGCCCTGCGCGACGTGATCGCCGAGCTTCACCAGCACGGAGCCGGCCTGGAAATGCGCCAGCAGGCTGAACTCGCCGTTGCCGTGGTCGATCACGACGTGGTTGCCGGGATCGCCGCCGTTCGGGTATTCCGGCGCGAAGAATTGCGGATCGCTATTTTCCGGGTCCGGCTGGTCGGGACGATCTGCCCGCACCTCCACGACCACGCCGGCGGCCGGCGCGAGGATGGTGCGCCCCCAGCCGGCATAGTCGGTGCTCTTGCTGCCGTCGCCATCGACGTAGACGGCATAGCGGTCATCGAGCCCGACGCCATCGAGCGCGAATTGGCCGCTGCGATTGCGATGGCCACCATTGGTCACGCCGGCATTGGTGAAGATGCCTTTTCCCTTGAACGGGTAAATCAGCGACGTTTTCTGGACGTAACTCGCCACCGGCAAGTCGACGGCGGCGAACACCTGTTTTCCGCCCTCATCGAGCGTCAATTCCACGCGCATGCCATCGATCTTCGCGGCTTGTGGCTCGGTGGTCCTGATCCGGATCGCCTGCGGCCAGAAGATCGGCGTCGGCGACGGCTTGCCATCGAGCAAGCGCGGCGGGAACGGCGGCACGATGGTCAGCGCCTTGGCGCCGTCGGCGTCGTAGCTGGTCGTGCGGATCGTCGTTTGACCGGACCGCAGCTGGATCTTCGCCGCATGGATGGTCAGGTCGCGCTGGGTGGTCGTCTCGACCAGCAGCCAGAAGGTCTAGCTTTCCGTGCGTTCGCCGCCGGGATCGCGGGTCTTGTAGATATGCGCCTGCAGCGGCTGCAGGCGGATGCCCTCGGCAAAACCTGCGGCGCGAACAGGTGCGGCCAGGAACACGGCGCTGACGAGCAGCGCGGCGCCGA
>JANYBA010000191.1 GCA_025360985.1 Gammaproteobacteria bacterium
ACACGGCCAAAATCCGTGTCATTAACCAACGCGAGAGCGTGCGCCACCCCAACCCACCGGGGCCGGCGACCCTCCACCCTCTCCCTGGTGACCATAGCGCTGTGGAACCACCCGATCCCATCCCGAACACGGAAGTGAAACGCAGCCGCGCCGATGGTAGTGTGCAATTCGCATGCAAGAGTAGGTCATCGCCAGGGGCTTTACCCAGAACGCCGGATCATTCGATCCGGCGTTCTTTTTTGCGCCTGTGCCAGAATGCCAAGCCATGAGCGACGTCGAACCCTTGCTGGCGAGTGCGCGGCAGCTACGCGAAAGTGGCCATGCCGATGCCGCCGCGGCGACGTACGCGCTGCTGCTGAAAAGCCGCCCCACGCAGCCCGAAGCGCTGTCTTTCCTGGCCGGACACGCGCTCCGGTGCGGTGAATTCGCAGTCGCTATCGGCCATGGCGAGCGCCTCATCGACGCCGACCCGAACAACGCGCTGGCGCACGCCGAACTCGGCACGGCGCTGCGCGAACTGGTGAAATCCGCGTCGGCCGAAGACGCGCTCGCGGCAATCGTCCGGACCCAGCCGCACGCCTATACCAGCGCCCTCCACCACGCCCATCTCCTGGAGCGTCGCGGCGATAGCCGCGGCGCGGTGCTCGGCTACCTGCGATCGATCAAGACCGCGCAGCTGCGCGGTTTCTGGCTCGCCGAGGACTCGACGCCGCCCTGGCTGATGGACCTGGTGCGCCACGCGATGAAGGTGGCGCATGCCGGCCGTCGCGGCTTGCTGCATGAAGTCCTCGACGGCCTCGTGGCGCGCTACGGTCGCGACGACTTGCAGCGCGTCGAGCAATGCCTGGCCATGTACTTGGGCGAAATCCCCACGACCTACGCCGACCCGCGGCAGAAACCGAGCTTTCTCTACTTCCCTGGCCTGCCGGTGGCGCCGGTCTTCGAGCGCGGCAGCCTGCCGTTCGCCGACTGGTACGAGGAACGCGCCCCGGCGATCCGCGAGGAAATGCTGGCGGTGCTCGCCGACGCCTCGGCAATCCAGCCGTTCCACCACAGCCTGACCGAGGAACAGCGCGAGTCGCTGACCCGCGGCGCCGCCTGGGACGCCTACTTCTTCGACCGCGACGGCATCCGCTTCGACGAACGCCACGCGGCCTGCCCCGTCACTTCAGCGACGCTCGCCGACCTGCCGCTCGACCACATTCGCGACCACGGGCCGGAAGTGTGCTTTTCGATCATGCGCCCGGGCGCGCACATCCTGGCGCATCGCGGCGTGACCAATATCCGCTCGGTCCTGCACCTCGGCCTGGTCATTCCGGACGACTGCGCGCTGAACCTGACCGAGGTCGGCGAAGTGGGCTGGCAGGAAGGCCGGTGCTTCGCCTTCGACGACACCTACGAGCACGAGGCCTGGAACCGCAGCGGGCGGACCCGCGTGATCCTGCTTGCCGATATCTGGAATCCCTGCCTCGACGCGGCCGAACGCGCCGCCGTCACCGACCTGATCGTGGCAATCGGCGACCTGAACCAGGCGACCGCGGCCGCGCCCCTGGCCTGAGCGGGCTTCAGGACAGGCGGTAACCGAACTGCTGGCGGAACTGTTCGCCAAAGTGTTCGAGATCGAAGCGCTGGTTCTGCGGCCCGAGGTGCTCGATCTTGAGCGCGCCCATCAGCGAGGCGACCCGGCCGGTCGTGGCCATGTCCATGCCGTTCATCCAGCCGTGGATGAGGCCGGCGCGGTAGGCGTCGCCGCAGCCGGTGGGGTCGACGACGCGGATCGCGGTCGCCGCCGGGATGTGCAGCATGCCGTCGCGGCTGTGGATCTCCGAGCCGTCGGCGCCGCGGGTGATCAGGTAGGCCTGGACCCGCTCGGCGATCTGGGCGGTACCCAGGCTGGTCTTGTCCTGCAAAAGGCTCGACTCGTAGTCGTTGACCGTTACGTAGTTGGCTTGCTCGATCATCCGCACCAGCTCTTCGCCGTTGAACAGCGGCAGGGCCTGGCCCGGATCGAAGATGAACGGGATGCCGGCCTCGGCGAATTCGCGGCAATGCTGGCGCATCGCCTCGGCCCCGTCGGGGCCGACTAGGCCGAAACCGACGCCGGCCACGTCGCGCACGTGGTTCTCGTGCGAGCGCATCATCGCGCCGGGGTGGAAGGCTGTGATCTGGTTGTCGTCGTGGTCGGTGGTGATGAAGGCCTGCGCGGTGAACAGCTCGTCGATCACCTTGACCTGGTCAAGGCGGATGCCGCAGCGCTCGAAGTGCGCCCGATACGGGCCGAAGTCCTGGCCGACGGTCGCCATCGGCACCGGCTCGCCGCCGAGCAAGCGCAGGTTGTAGGCGATGTTGCCGGCGCAACCGCCGAATTCCCGGCGCATGCGCGGCACCAGGAAGGAAACATTCAGGATGTGCACCTTGTCCGGCAGGATGTGGTTCTTGAACTGGTCGGGAAACACCATGATGGTGTCGTAGGCGAGGGAGCCGCAGATCAGGGCAGCAGGCATGTCGGTGTCCGTGGTGGCGAGCTCGGCCGAGCGGCCGCTAACGGAATGGTAACCCAAGGTCACAGAAATACCGTGCGCGGATCTGCGCGAAAGCCATGATTTACCTTGCCCGCGCAGGGTGCGATTGGTAACCTAACAGGCTCGTCTAACTCCTCTTTTTGCAGGCTCTCCCCCGATGTTCAAGTACTTGCGTGGCCTGTTTTCCAACGATCTGGCGATCGACCTGGGCACGGCCAACACGCTGATCTATGTCCGTGGCCAGGGCATCGTCCTCAACGAGCCGTCGGTGGTCGCCGTGCGCCACAGCAACGGCACCAAGGAAGTCGCGGCGGTCGGCAGCGAAGCCAAGCGCATGCTCGGGCGCACGCCCGGCAACATCACCACGCATCGGCCGATGAAGGACGGCGTGATCGCCGACTTCACCCACACCGAGGAGATGCTCAAGCAATTCATCCGCAAGGTGCACACCTCGCGCTTCCTGCGCCCGAGTCCGCGCGTGTTGATCTGCGTGCCCTGCGGTTCGACCCAGGTCGAACGCCGCGCGATCAAGGAGTCGGCCGAGGAAGCCGGCGCCCGCGAGGTCTACCTGATCGAGGAACCGATGGCGGCGGCGATCGGCGCCGGTATCCCGGTGCACGAAGCGCGCGGGTCGATGGTCATCGACATCGGCGGCGGCACGTCCGAAGTCGCGGTGATCTCGCTCAACGGCATCGTCTACTCGCAATCGGTGCGCATCGGCGGCGACCGCTTCGACGAAGCGATCATCAACTTCGTCCGGCGCAGCCACGGCACGCTGATCGGCGAGACCACTGCCGAGCGGATCAAGATCGAGATCGGCAATGCCTACCCGCAAGCGGTCATGCGCGAGATGGAAGTCTCCGGCCGCAACCTCGCCGAGGGCGTGCCGCGGGTAATCACCATCAACACCAATGAAGTGCTCGAGGCCCTGCACGAACCGCTGGCCGGCATCATCAGCGCGATCAAGCACGCGCTCGAACAGACGCCGCCGGAGTTGTGCTCCGACGTCGCCGAGCGCGGCATCGTCCTCACCGGCGGCGGCGCCTTGCTGCGCGACCTCGACAAACTGATTTCCGAAGAAACCGGGCTGCACGTGCACGTCGCCGACGATCCGCTGACCTGCGTCGCCCGCGGCGGCGGCCGGGCGCTGGAACTGGTCGACATGCACGGCCACGGGTTCTTCTCCGCCGAGTAGGCCATGGCCACGACCCGAGCCAACTATGGCGGTCGGGTTGGCCATCGTCCGGGCGAGAGCGCGCTGACGGCGCTGCCGCTGCTGTTCTACCTGGCGATCTCGGTGGCACTGATGGTGTTCGACCAGCGCGACGGCATCGGCGCCAACGTTCGCGCCCGCGTCGCCGTCGTGATCGAGCCGATGTGGTGGCTGGCCGGACTGCCGGCGCGGACGACCCGGGCGCTCAACGAAAACCTAAGCCTGCACGGCAGCCTGGTCGGCGACAACGTCCGCCTGCGCCAGGCGCTCGACATGGCGCAGGCGCGCATCCACCGGCTCAACGCCGTCGCCGAGGAAAACACCCGCCTGCGTGCCCTGCTCGGCGGCATGCGCGGCTACCGCCTGGACGTGCGCCTCGTCGCGATCCTCGATGTCGACCTCGATCCCTATCGCAAGCGCTGGGTGCTCGCCGCCGGACGCGACGATGGCGTGCTGCCCGGGCAGGTGCTGATCGACTCCGGCGGCGTGCTCGGCCAGGTCATCGAAGTCGGCAAGCACCGCGCCACCGCCTTGCTGGTGACCGATCCCGACCACGCGATCCCGGTGCAGGTGGCGCGTTCCGGTTTGCGCGCGGTCGCGTTCGGTACCGGCGAAAGCAATCGCCTGACGCTGCCGAACATCCCGCAAAGCGCCGACCTGCGCGTCGGCGATGTCCTGTTGACCTCGGGCATCGGCGGGCGATTTCCGGCCGGATTCCCGGTCGCGGTCGTGACCCGCCTGCAGCCGGACACGATGCGCCTGTTCGTGGTGGCCGATGCCGCGCCGGCGGCGCATCTTGATCGCGGCAGCGAAGCGCTGTTGGTCAGCAACCTGCCGGCCAGCACCGACATCGGCCCGCCCGCACCGGCGACACGACCAACGCCATCGCCACCATCGCAGCCATCGACACCGAAGCCGGCGCAGGCTCCAACCGCTGCGCCGTCCGGGACGCCGCCATGATCCGCGCGCCGACGAGCTGGCTGGTCTACGGCAGCTTTGCGCTCGGCCTGCTGTTCGCGATCCTGCCCTTGCCGGCGAGCGTGACCGCCGCGCGGCCGTTCCTGCTGGCGATGCTGATGGCGTACTGGTCGATGGAAGTGCCGAACAAGGTCGGCATCGGCACTGCCTTCGTCGTCGGATTGTTCGCCGACCTCGTCACCGCGACCCTGCTCGGTGAACACGCCTTGCGCCTGGTCGTGCTGGTCTTCCTGGTGCAGCGCTTCCGCGCCCGCCTGCGCTTCTTCCCGCTCTGGCAACAGTCCTTGGCGCTGGGCCTGCTGCTCGGCAACGACCAGGTGTTGCTGGCGATCATCCACTGGCTGGCCGGCGCCGCCCTGCCGGCCTGGACCAGCGCGCTGTCGCCGCTGCTCGGCATGCTGTTGTGGCCCTGGCTGTACGTGTTGCTCGACATGGTGCGCCTGCGCGCCCGCGAGCGCGGTTGAGTCGTGCGCGGGAGCCGGCGCCATATGATGAAGAACCTGGCCGCCGAGGCGGACCAGTTCCAGCGCCGGGCCCTGATCGGCTTCGTCGCCATCGCGCTGATGATGGCGGCGCTCGGCGCCGGTTATTTCCGCCTGCAGGTGATCGAACACGATCTCTACCAGACCCGTTCCGAGGCCAACCGGATCAAGCCCAAGCCGATCGTTCCGGCACGCGGGCTGATCTTCGACCGCAACGGCAAGTTGCTCGCCGACAATGTCCCGGCCTTTCGCCTGGAAGTCGTGCCCGAGCAAGCCGGCGACCTGAAGCAAACGCTGGCTGGACTGGGGCAACTGGTCGGCCTGAGTGCGGATGACCTGCAACAGTTCGAGGTGGCCCGCCACGCCAGCCGAGGCTTTCGGTCAATCGTGCTGAAACTGCGCTTGAGCGAGGAAGAGCGGGCACGCCTCGCGGTCAATCGCTATCGTTTTCCGGGTGTGGACGTGGTGCCGTACCTGACCCGGCGCTATCCCTATGGCGAATTGTTCGCCCATGTCATCGGCTACGTCGGTCGCCTGGACGTCAAGGACCTCGAGAAGCTCGGTGATAGCAAATACGCAGCGTTGACGCATATCGGCAAGTCCGGCCTGGAACGCCAGTACGAACAGGATTTGCGCGGCGAGATCGGCTACGAGAATGTCGAGCAAAATGTCGAAGGCCGTGCCCTTCGCGTCGTCGGCCGGCAAGTGTCGCGACCCGGCGTGGACATGCAATTGACCATCGACGCCGACTTGCAGGCGGCGGCGGTGCGCGCCTTCGGCGAGAACGATGGTGCCGCAGTGGCCGTCGACCCGCGCACCGGCGAAGTGCTGGCGATGGTCAGCCTGCCGCAGTTCGATCCGAATCTGTTCGTCAACGGTATCTCCCGCGCCGACTACGCCCGCCTGACCCAGAATTTGTCGGTGCCCTTGTTCAATCGCAACCTCAGCGGCGGCACGCCTCCGGGTTCGACGGTCAAGCCTTTCCTGGCGCTGGCCGGACTCGAATCGGGCGTGCGCAAGCCCGAGGACCGGATTTTTTCCAGCGGCGAATTCCATATTCCGGGTGTCGCCCGAGGCTTCCGCGACGCCGAAGCCGGCGGCGTTGGCTGGGTCGACATGCGCGATTCGATCGCGCATTCGGTCAACACCTATTACTACCAACTCGCGCTCGACCTGGGCATCGAACGGCTCAGCCAGTACATGATGCGCTACGGCTTCGGCGCGGCCACCGGCATCGATCTGGCTGGTGAAGTAAGCGGCATCGTGCCGTCGCCGGCGTGGAAGTGGAAACGCTATCAGCAGCCGTGGTACCTGGGTGAGACGGTCAACTCCGGCATCGGCCAGGGCTATTGGAAAGTCACGTCGTTGCAGCTGGCCTCAGCGGTCGCCAGCCTGGCCGACGGCGGAATCCGCCACCGCCTGCACCTGGCGCGCGCCACCCGCAAAGGTTTCGATGCCCGCTGGCAGCTGATCGCGCAGCCTTCCGGTCAATCGCTTGGCGCCAGCGCCGAGCACCTGCAGGTGATCAGGGAGGGCATGGAAGCAGTGGTCTCGCGTGGCACGGCACGTGCCATCGGCATCAACGCACCGTACCTGATTGCCGGCAAGACCGGCACCGCGCAAACGGTCAGCCGAAAAGGCAACCTCAGCGTCGATCCGCACAACCTGCCTTTGAGCCTGCGCCACCAGGCCCTGTTCGTCGCTTACGCGCCGGCCGACGACCCGCGGATCGCGGTGGCGGTGGTGGTCGAACACGGCGGCTTCGGTGCCGCAACGGCCGCGCCGATCGCGCGCGCGATCATGGATGCCTGGTTGCTGCCAAAGCCGTCATCGGCGCCCTTGCCGACGCTGGCGCCGGAGCCAACGCCATGATCGCCTGGCTGCGGGAAAAACTGCTCGAACTGGT
>JANYBA010000227.1 GCA_025360985.1 Gammaproteobacteria bacterium
CTGGAAGAAGGCTTCGACCTTGGCGATCTCGTCCGACATCTGCGGCAGCGTATAGGAGCCCTTCCAGTTGAAATTGAGGTTCAACTCGCGGCTGGCCTCGTTCGGGAACATGTCCGTCTTCATGAGGATTAACGGCCCGAGGCTGACGCCGAAGATCAGCAGGATGCCGATCAGCGACCAGCCGCGATGCCGCAACGACCAGCCAAGCAGTCCGGCGTAGCGCCGCGTCAGCGCGGGCACGAAACCGTGTTCGGCGCGGATCGCCGGCGGCGTCTTCAACCGCGCCGAGATCATCGGGATCAGGCTCACCGCCACCAGCCAGGAGCAGAGCAGCGAGATGGTGATGGTGTAGGCGATCTGCGCCAGGTAGACGCTGATCTCGTTGCGCTCGCCGAAGATGTTGGGCGCGAACACGATGATGCTGGTCAGGGTGCCGGCGCTGATCGCCAGTTGCACCGCGCGCGTGCCTTCAATGGCGCAGCGCATCGGGTCGTCGGGGTATTTCTCGCGGTATTGGTAGATCGACTCCACCACCACCACCGCGTTGTCGACCAGCATGCCGATGCCCAGCAGCAGGCCCATCATGGTCAGCACATTGAGCGTCAGCCCGAGGAAGAACATCGCGCCGAGGGTCATGACGATGCAGATCGGGATCGCCAACGACACCATGAGGGTCGAGGGAATGTGCCGCAGGAAGTAGAACAGCACCAGCAACGACAACCCTGCGCCGATCCAGCCGGCCTGGACCAGCTCGTGGATGGAACTGGTCACGCTCTCGGCCTGGTCGCCGATGGTGATGAAACGGATGCCCTGCAGGGCGGGGTCTTTCTGGATCGAATCCACCTCCGCCCAGACCGCCCGGGCAACCTCGACCAGGTTGGCGTCGTTCTCGCGGAGCACGTCGATGCCGACCGCCGGCGTGCCGTCGAGCCGGCGCATGATCTGGGTGCGCTGCGGCTTGAGGCGGATATCTGCGATGTCGGACAGGCGCAGGCCGCCGGCATTGATGACCAGGTTGCGCAATTGGTCGAGGTCGCGGATTTCGCCGACCGGTTGCACGCGCAGCCGGCGCTGGCCTTCGTCGATCTCGCCGCCGGCGACCGAGAAATTGACCGCGCGAAGTTGCGCGGCCAGCTCGTTCAGTCCCAGGTTGTGGGCGGAAAGCCGGGCCGGATCGATCGCGATCTCCACTTCCGGCGGTTGCGCGCCACTGATGTCGACCCGGGCCACGCCGGGCACGCGCTCGATTCGGCGGGCGATGTGCGTGCGGATCATTTCGTACTGGCTGCTCAGGTCCTTCGGCGAGGCGAACCGGATCTGCAACATCGGCTGGTCCGCCAGGGAGGCCTTGAACACCACGTAGCGCTGGAAATCGCTGGGCAAGTCGCGTCGGATGGCATCGAGGCGGTCGCGCACCTGGGTCGCCGCGATGCCGATGTTGCGGCTCATGTCGGCGAACTGGATGAAGATGTCGGCGCCGTCGGTGCGGCTGTTGGAATCGATCCGCTTGACCCCCTCGACCGTGGACAGCGCCTCTTCGGCTGGACGGGAAATCACCCGCTCCACTTCGCTCGGTGTGGAGTTGGGGTATGGCATCTGCACGAAGATGAAGGGGAAGCTGATGTCCGGGAACTGTTCCAGAGGCAGTCGAACCGCGGCGATCAGGCCGATCACCACCATCGAAACGTAGAACATCACCGCCGAGATCGGCCGGCGCAGGCTCAGCTCGGCCATCGTCTTCATGCCGGTTCTCCTTCGGCCTCGCCGGGGCCCAGTTCCGGATCGGCGAGTTCGAGTTCACCGCGGTGGAGCTGGCCGCGCTCGCGGTACCAAGCGTCGCCGCGGCGGTCCATCAGGTCATAGACGACCGGGATCACCACCAGGGTCAACAAGGTCGACACCAGCAAGCCGCCGATCACCGTGATCGCCATCGGTTGCCGGACTTCGGCGCCTTCGCCGGCGAAGAACGCCAGCGGCGCAAAGCCGAACAGGGTCGTCAGCGTGGTCATGATGATGGGCCGCAGCCGCGACTCGGCGGCGCGACAGATCGCCTCGCGCTTGGCCACGCCTTCTTCGCGCAACTGGTTGACCTTGTCGATCAGCACGATCGCATTCTTCACCACGATGCCGACCAAGAGTATCAATCCGATGAACACCACCACCGAGATCGGCGACCCGACCAGGAACAATGCCAGCGCCGCGCCGACGATCGCCAGCGGCACCGAGAACATGATCACGAATGGGTGCAGCAGCGATTCGAACTGCGACGCCATGACCAGGTAGACCAGGAAGATGGCCAGGCCGAAGGCGAACATCAGCGAGGTCCGCGAGGCATCGAGTTCTTCGCTCTGGCCGCCGAACGTCAACTGGATGTCGGCGCCGAGCGGCTGCTCGCGGACCATTTTCCGGACTTCGGCGACGGCGCTGCCGAGGTCGACGTCGCGCAGGTTCGAAGACACGATCGCCACCCGATCCTGTTCGACGCGATTGATCTCGCCCGGACCGAGCGTCTCGCGGACGTCGGCGACGGAACCGAGCGTGATCGGCACCGCGCTCTGCGGGTTGACGATCAGGTTTCGGATCGCCTCGACGCTCGAGCGGTCGGTCTCGCGGGCACGGACGCGCACGTCGATCTTGCGGTCGCGGAAACTGTAGCGGGTCGCCACTTCGCCGCGCACCTGGCGCACGACCTGGTCAGAGATCTGGCGATCGGTCAGGCCGAGGGCGGCCGCGCGTTCCTGGTCGAACACGATCTGGATTTCCGGATAGCCGTCCTGCACCGAAGTCTTGACGTCGGCGAACTGCGGCCGCTCGCCCATGCGCTGGGCCAGCTTGCGCGCCGCCTGTTCTATCGCCGGCAGGTTGGGGCCGCGAATCTCCACTTCCAGCGGCGAGGAGAAGCTCAGCAACTGCGGCCGGCCGAATCTGACCTGCACGCCCGGATAGCGGGCGGCGGTCGCGCGCATGCGTTCGGTCACCACCGCTTCCCGCGCGGGACTGTACTGCTTGAGCACGACCGTGAGCTTGGCGATGTTCTCGCCGGACTCGGTCGGGCTGGCGTCGAGGCGCGTGCCGGTGCCGCTGACGCCATACAGCGCCTTGATCTCCGGGTCGTTCTCGTGCGTTTTCTGGAAGGCACGCACCAGGGCATCGGTATCGGCCAGGCGCGTGCCCGCCGGCAGTCGCAACGTCACTTCGAAGCGATCCTGCGCCAACTGCGGGATCAGGTCGGCACCCAGCGTCGACAACAGCAGCAGGCTGACCAGGAAAGCGCCGGTGGCGCTGCCCAGCACCAGGCCGGGCCGCGACAATGCCGTCGGCAGGATCGCGTGGTATCGGCCGGCGGCCCATTCGTAGGGCCGCATAGCGAATTCCGACGCCTTCACGGCAACCGGGCCGACGTATTTCGTCGTCACCCTGAAGATTCCGATGCCGATGAACGCCAGGACCGAGAAGATCGCCACCAGCGGCACCAGCACTACTCCGAGTACCACCATCAGTACCAGGCAAACCAGCCACACCGGGACGATGAGCACGGACAGCAGTCCGGCGCCCCCCGTGGCGATGCCGCTCGAGGTCTTCGCTTCGATCCGAGCGTGGATATAGCGATAGCAGACGATCGGGAACTTGACGAATTCCCTGAGGAACTGCAGCGCCAGCCGCCAGGCCGGCAAGTGGTCGCCGTTCGTGTCCTTGAATGCCATCGGCGCCTTGGCCTTGACCGAGCTCAGCATCGGGATCAGCGTCAAGGACACCACCAGCGAGATGACCATGGCGATGGAAACGGTCAGGGCCTGGTCCTTGAACAATTGGCCGGCCACGCCTTGCACGAACACGAGCGGGAAAAATACCGCCACCGTGGTCAGGGTCGACGCGACCACCGCCATGCTGACTTCCTTGGCACCGGCGATCGCCGCCTGCAGCATGCCAAGTCCGCGCTCGCGCTGTTTGGCGATGCTCTCGAGCACAACGATGGAGTCGTCCACGACCATGCCGGTGGCCAGCGCCAGGCCGGCCAGCGACATCACGTTCAAGCTCAGGTGCAGGCGGTCCATGAAGAAGAAGGTGGCGATGATCGAAACCGGCAGCGACAGCGAGATGATCAGCGTGCTCCAGCCGTCGCGCAGGAACATGAAGATGATCAGCACCGCCAGCAAGCCGCCGAAGAATGC
>JANYBA010000268.1 GCA_025360985.1 Gammaproteobacteria bacterium
GATTCCGTTCGGGCCGTTCGCATCGATCCAGCTCGGTCCACGGAAGTAAAGCAGTAGTTCCTTCGCGTCCGGTTGCGGCAACCGGGCCGCCGGCGCGCTGGTCGGCGCGGCGGCCACGACTGCGTCGCGCGGCATCGGCAAAGACGGTGTCAGCGAGGCCATCACGGTGCGATCCGGCACCGGCGCGTCCAACGACAAGGCTGGCGCGGGGGCCGACGTCGATTGCGACTGGAAATGCATGGCCAGCGCGATCGCCAATCCGGCAATCGCCACGGTCATCACAAGGTAGGCAAGGTTCATCAGGCCGCGATCGAACAGCCGGCGCGCGGTCGAACCGGTGCCGACGGCAACGAGGGCCGGTGCCGGCTTGTCCCGCACCGCCTCATCGGCGAGCGTCGCGGGCAATCCGAGCAGGCGCGCGTAACTGCCGATGTAGCTGCGCACGAAGATCGGCGCGCCAAGTCGCTGCCAGTCCTCGCGCTCGATGGCTTCGACCACCGCCACCGGGAACTTGAGCTGCTGCGCAACCGCTTCCTTGCTCCAGCGCTCTTTTTCCCGGGCGTGGCGCAGACGCAGGCCGACCGGGTCTGCAAACAAGGTGTCCTGGACGATCTCGTTGTTCATGGCGCGTGCGCCCCCTCCCCGGTGGGCTCAGCGTTGGGAAACATGTCCACGCGTTGCTTGCGGTACTTGGCGGCGGCGGCCTTGTCGCCGGCCGCGTCCTCGATGCGGGCGGCGAGGTCCAGCGCGCCGGGCGACGGCGCGACGGCCAGGCACCGCTGCACGAACGCACGTGCTTCCAGCCACTGGCCCAAGCCCAACTTGACCTCGGCCAAGGCAAACAGAATCCGGGGATCGTCGTTCGCGCGCGCCAGTGCGCTGCGCAGGTAGGATTCCGCCATCGGCAATTTGCCGGCCCTCTGGGCGCACCTGCCGGCATTGAAGAACGCCTGCGTCGGATCGGCGAAAAAGGGATCGGCCATCGCCTGACGGAACTCGAGGTCGGCCTGCTCAAATTGCCCCTGGTCGCACAACAAGGCGCCATGGGCATTGAGGATGGCGCCACTGGCGGGCGCGAGCTTCAGCGCCTTGTCCAGCTCGAGCGCCGCATTGGCCCGATCGCCGACCCGCAGGTAGACCAGGCCGAGCACGGCGTGGGTTTCGCCGTAGCCAGGATCCGATGCGACCGCCTTCCTGGCCCGGTCCAGCGCGTCGGCGAGGTTGTCGGTTTCGAGATAGCTCTGGGCCAGGCCCATGTTGACTTCGCCGTTGCGCGAAATCGTCGGCGCAGCGGCAGCCTTGGACTTGGCGACCGCGTCGGTCACGGTCAGCGCAAGCACGCAGGCGAACAGGACATCAAGCGATCGCATGGCTGGTCGCCTCCCCGAGCAGGCGCCGCTGGAATTCCGCCTGGCGACGGGTCCGGTCCATCACCTGGCCCTTGAGCTGGCCGCAGGCGGCATCGATGTCGTCGCCGCGGGTGCGCCGGACCATGGTCAGTACGCCACCATCGAGCAGGATTTTCTGGAAGGCGCGGATTTCGGTTTCTCCCGACCGTTCGAAGCGGGTGCCGGCGAACGGATTGAACGGAATGAGGTTGACCTTGGCGGCATCGGCGAACTGGACGGTATTGCCGAACTTGCGCATCAGCTTGACCAGTTCCCGCGCCAGCTCCGGCGTGTCGTTGACGCCCTTCATCATGGTGTACTCGAAGGTGATCGAAGCGCGCTTCTTGCGCAGCGCGTAACGCGCGCAGGCGGCCATCAATTCGGCGATCGGGAACTTCTTGTTCAGCGGCACCAGTTCCGTGCGCAGGTCGTCGTTGGGCGCGTGCAGGGACACGGCCAGCGAGACATCCGATTCCTCGGCCAGGCGATCGATCATCGGCACCAGGCCGGCGGTCGACAGGGTCACGCGCTTGTTGGCCAATCCAAAGCCATTGTCGTCGCGCATCAGGCTCATCGCCCGCACGACGTTGTCGAAATTCAGCAGCGGCTCGCCCATGCCCATCATCACCACGTTGGTGAGCTTGCGCTGGTGGTGGGTCCGGTTGCCAAGATGCTTCGACGCGGTCCAGACCTGGCCGATGATCTCGGCGGTGGACAAGTTGCGGTTGAAGCCCTGGGTCGCGGTCGAGCAGAACTGGCAGTTCAGGCCGCAACCGACCTGGCTGGAAACGCACAACGTGCCGCGGCCCTTGTCGGGAATGAACACCGCCTCGATCGCATTACCGGCGTCCATGCCGAGCAGCCATTTGTGCGTGCCGTCGGTCGACGGCTTGTCGAACAGCACCGGCGGCGGCACGATTTCGCAGCGCTCTTCCAACTTGGCGCGCAATGCCTTGCCGACATCGGTCATCTGGCCGAAGTCGGTGACGTGCTGGTGGTAGATCCACTTCATCAACTGGTGGGCGCGGAAGCGCTTCTCGCCGAGGTTGTCGGCGAAGAAGTGCTCCATGCCCTCGCGATCGAGGTCGAGCAGATTGATCCTGGCGGCGGCCTCGGTCACGTCAGGCGGTCAGCGCGGGCAAAGCTCGGTGGTGCTGAAGAAGTACGCGGTCTCGATGGCGGCGTTCTCCATCGAGTCGGAACCATGCACGGCGTTGGCGTCGATCGATTGGGCGAAATCGGCGCGGATCGTCCCGGGCGCGGCATCCTTGGGGTTGGTCGCACCCATCAGGTCGCGATTCTTGAGCACGGCATTTTCGCCTTCCAGCACCTGGATCATGACCGGACCGGAGCTCATGAATTCGACCAGCGCGTTGAAGAACGGCCGTTCGCGATGCACGCCATAGAAGCCTTCGGCCTCGCGGCGCGACAGGTGCTTCATCTTGGCGGCGACGATCTTCAGGCCGGCGTTTTCGAAGCGGCTGTAGATCTGGCCAACGACGTTCTTGGCCACCGCGTCGGGTTTGATGATGGAAATCGTGCGCTCCAGCGCCATGGTGAAAACTCCGGGATATCGGGGAAAGTAAGCTTGGGAATTTACCACGAAACCCTCGTCGAAACACGGGTTTAGCGACTATTCCGCAGACGGTTTCGGAGTTTGGACGATTCGCTTCCGCTTGACCTCGGCCGGGTGCCAACCTAGGATTGAAACACCCGTTTCAATCCAGCGCTTGCAGGGACCATGCCCACCTCCACCACCCACTTCAATACCAAGGACCGGATCCTCGGCGCCGCCGAAGAGCTCTTCGCGCAGTTCGGATTCGCCGGAACCTCGCTGCGACAAGTCACCAGCCGGGCCGACGTCAACATCGCCGCGGTCAACTACCACTTCGGGTCCAAGGAAAACCTGGTCAACGAGGTATTCCGACGGCGCATGGACGAAATGAGCGAGCAGCGCCTGACCCGGCTGCGCGAAGCCCAGGAGGAACACCCCGGCGCGCTCGAACCCATCCTCGCCGCCTTCATCCAGCCGGCGCTCGCCCTGACCCTGGACCGCCACGGTTCGGCCTTCGTGCGCGTGCTGGCCCGCGCCTATGCAGAAAAGAACGACCGGCTGCGCAAGTTCCTGTCCGACAACTACGGCCAGGTCCTGCGCGAGTTCGCCAAGGCACTGGCGCCATGCCTGCCCGAACTCGCCAAGGAAGACCTCTATTGGCGCATGGATTTCATCGCCGGCGCCCTCACTTACGCCATGGCCGACTTCGGAATGATCAAGCGTCCCGCTGGCATGTCCGAGAAGGCGTTTGCCGACAAGACCGCCCAGGCCCTGATCCGGTTCGGTGTCGCCGGGCTGCGCGCCTGAAATCGTCTTAAACCAATAGGTTATATAACATGTCCGAGAAATTACTTGTACGTCGTGCGGCCGTGCTCGGCGCCGGTGTGATGGGCGCCCAAATCGCCGCCCACTTGGTCAACGCCAACGTCGAAACCATCCTGTTCGACCTCGCCGCGAAAGACGGCGACAAGAACGGCATCGTCACCAAGGCGATCGCCAACCTCGGCAAACTGTCGCCCTCGCCGCTGGCCGGCAAGGACAAGGCCGCCGCGATCGTCCCGGCCAATTACGACGAACACCTCGACTGGCTGAAAGGCTGCGACCTGATCATCGAAGCCATCGCCGAGCGGCTGGACTGGAAAAAGGACCTGTACGCGAAGATCCTGCCCTTCGTGGCCCCGAATGCGGTGCTGGCGTCGAACACTTCTGGCTTGTCAATCAATGCGTTAGCCGAAGTACTTGATGAATCGCTTCATCACCGGTTCTGCGGCGTCCACTTCTTCAATCCTCCCCGTTACATGCATCTGGCGGAGTTGATCCCGTGCGCGAGTACCGACGTCTCGGTCCTCGAAGGACTGGAGTCCTTTCTCGTCACCACCCTGGGCAAGGGCGTGGTCTACGCCAAGGACACGCCCAATTTCATCGGCAACCGGATCGGCGTGTTTTCGATCCTGTCGACCCTGCACCACACCGCCGCCTTCGGCCTGGGCTTCGACGAGGTCGACGCCCTGACCGGCCCCCAGGTAGGCCGACCCAAATCGGCCACGTACCGCACTTCGGACGTCGTTGGCCTCGACACCATGGCCCACGTCATCAAGACCATGGCCGACACCCTGCCCGACGACCCCT
>JANYBA010000277.1 GCA_025360985.1 Gammaproteobacteria bacterium
CCATGGCACGTTCCCTCAAGAAAGGCCCGTTCGTCGACCACCACCTCGTCAAGAAGGTGGAGGCCCAGGGCACCAGCAAGAAGCCGATCAAGACCTGGTCGCGCCGCTCGATGATCCTCCCGGAAATGGTGGGTTTCACCATTGCCATCCATAACGGCAAGGTCCATGTCCCCGTCCTCGTGAACGAGAACATGGTCGGCCACAAGCTCGGCGAGTTTGCCGTCACCCGGACTTTCAAGAGTCACGGTGGCGACAAGAAAGCCGCGGCTACCACCAAGTAAAGGACCGGACCATGGAAGCGAAAGCCATCCTGCGCTCCGTGCGCACCTCGCCGCAGAAGGCCCGCCTGGTCGCCGACCAGGTCCGTGGCATGCCCGTGGCCAAGGCGCTCGACCTGCTCAAGTTCAGCGACAAGAAGGCGGCCGGCATCATCTACAAGGTCGTCTACTCCGCCACCGCCAACGCCGAGAACAACAACGGCGCGGACGTCGACGCCCTCAAGGTGGTCGGCATCCAGGTCGACGAAGGCCCGATCCTGAAACGTTTCATGGCCCGCGCCAAGGGTCGCGGCACCCAGATTTTCAAGCGCACCAGCCACATCACTGTGGTGGTCGGCTCCGGCAAGAAAGGCTAAGGACTAGAACCATGGGTCACAAAGTTCATCCGATCGGTATCCGGCTGGGAATCTCCAAGGACTGGAATTCCAAGTGGTTCGCCAACAAGCGGCTCTACGCCCAGTACCTCGGCGCCGACCTCAAGGTCCGCGAGATGCTGCGCAAGAAGCTGGCCCAGGCCGGCATCTCCAAGATCCTGATCGAGCGTCCCTCGAACACGGCGCGCGTCACCATCCACTCGGCGCGTCCGGGCGTGGTGATCGGCAAGCGCGGCGAGGACATCGAGAAGTTGAAGAAGGAAGTGTCGGACCTCATGGGCTGCCCGGTGCACATCAACGTCGCCGAAGTCCGCAAGCCCGAGCTCGACGCCCAGCTGGTGGCCGAATCGATCGCCCAGCAGCTCGAGCGCCGCATCATGTTCCGCCGCGCGATGAAGCGCTCGGTCGGCAACGCCATGCGCCTCGGCGCCCTCGGCATCAAGGTCAACGTCGCCGGTCGCCTGAACGGTGCCGAGATCGCCCGTTCCGAGTGGTACCGCGAAGGCCGCGTGCCGCTGCACACCCTGCGCGCCGACATCGATTACGGCTTCTCCGAAGGCCTCACCACCTACGGAATCATTGGCGTCAAGGTCTGGATCTACAAGGGCGAGATCTTCGATTTCTCCCAGGTCGGCCAGGAAAAGGTCGAAGAGCGCAACGAGCGTCCGGCGCGTCCGGCCCGCGAACGAGACGCGAGGTAATTTGCCATGCTGCAACCAAAACGCACCAAGTACCGCAAGATGTTCAAGGGCCGCAACGACGGCCTGAGCTGGAGCGGCGCCGCCGTCAGCTTTGGCGAGTACGCCCTGAAGGCGACCCAGCACGGCCAGCTGACCGCGCGCCAGATCGAGGCCGCGCGCCGTTCGATCAGCCGCTACGTCAAGCGCGGCGGCAAGCTGTGGATCCGCGTGTTCCCGGACAAGCCGATCTCCAAGAAGCCGATCGAAGTCCGCATGGGCGCCGGCAAGGGCAATGTCGAGTATTGGGTGGCACCGATCCAGCCGGGTCGAGTGCTGTACGAAATCGAGGGGATTCCCGAAGTCGACGCCCGCGAGGCGTTCCGCCTGGCCGCGGCCAAGCTTTCGGTGAAGACCGCGTTTGTGGTCCGGACGGTGCGTTGATATGGAACTCAAGGAACTGCGTCAGAAATCGCCGGCCGACCTCAAGGCCCACCTGCTGGACCTGCACAAGGAGCAGTTCTCGCTCCGCATGCAGAAAGCCACGGGCCAGTTGGCCAAGACCCACGACATCAGGCTTGTTCGTCGCGAGATCGCTCGCGTCAACATGCTGTTGACCGACAAGAAGTAAGGGCGAGCCATGAGCCAGGACAACACCCAGAAGCGCACGGTCGAAGGCCGCGTCGTCAGCAACAAGATGAACAAGACCGTGACCGTGCTGATCGAGCGCCACGTCAAGCATGCGCTGTACGGCAAGTACCTGCGCCGCTCGACCAAGCTGCACGCCCACGACGAGGACAACGCCTGCAACGAAGGCGACCTGGTCCGCGTGGTCGAGTGCCGGCCGCTGTCGAAAACCAAGAACTGGCGCGTGCTCGAAGTCGTCGCGCGTGCAGCGAAGTAAGGAAGGAGGCCGACCATGATCCAGGTTCAAAGCTACCTCGACGCCGCCGATAATTCCGGCGCCAAGGAAATGATGTGCATCAAGGTGCTCGGCGGCTCCAAGCGCCGGTACGCGCGCATCGGCGACGTGATCAAGGTGACCGTCAAGGACGCGATCCCGCGTGGCAAGGTCAAGAAGGGCGAGGTCTACGACGCGGTCGTGGTCCGCACCCGTTCCGGCGTGCGCCGCCCCGATGGCTCGTTGATCCGCTTCGACGGCAATGCCGCCGTGCTGCTCAACAGCAAGCAGGAGCCGATCGGCACCCGCATCTTCGGACCGGTCACCCGCGAACTGCGTTCCGAGAAATTCATGAAAATCGTATCGCTCGCCCCCGAAGTGCTCTGAGCGAAGGAAAACCTTATGAACCGTATCAAGAAAGGCGACCAGATCATCGTGATCGCCGGTGCCGACAAGGGCAAGAAGGGTGAAGTGGTCCGGGTCGCCGGCGACAAGGTCGTGGTCCAGAACATCAACATCATCAAGCGTCACACCAAGCCGAATCCGTCTGCCGGCCAGGCCGGCGGCATCGTCGAGCGTGAGGCGCCGATCCATATCTCCAACGTCATGCTGTTCAACTCTGCCGCTGGCAAGGGTGACCGCGTTGGTTTCAAGGTGCTCGAGGATGGACGCAAAGTGCGTGTGTTCCGCTCGAGCGGTGAGGCGATCGACGCCTGAGGAATGACGCGATGACGACCCGACTGGAAAAATTCTATAAAGAC
>JANYBA010000285.1 GCA_025360985.1 Gammaproteobacteria bacterium
CCTATCTGGAAAACGAGCGCGCGCACCCGTTCCGCACCTTCCTGCACTACAACTCCTGGTACGACATCGGCTACTTCACCCCGTACTCGCAGGACGACGCGCTGCGCGTCATCAATGCCTACGGCGATGAGCTGGTGCAAAAGCGCGGCGTGCATATGGATTCGTTCCTGTTCGACGACGGCTGGGACGACACGGCCAAGCTCTGGCAATTCCATTCCGGATTTCCGAACGGCTTCACGCCGCTGAAAGAAGTGGCGGCGAAATTCGGCGCGGCGCCCGGCGTCTGGCTCTCGCCCTGGGGTGGTTACGGCCCGCCGCGGGCAGCGCGGCTCAAGACTGCGGTGGCCGGCGGCTATGAAGTCGACGACCAGGGGCTGGCCCTGTCGGGACCGAAGTACTACCCGCTGTTCCACGACGTCACGCTGAAACTGCTGCGCGACTACGGCATCAACCAGTTCAAGCTCGACGGCACCGGCAGCCCGGACAAGGTCACGCCGGGCAGCGCCTTCGACAGCGATTTCGCCGCCGCCATCGCGTTGATCGGCGACCTGCGCGCGGTCAAGCCCGACCTGTTCATCAACCTCACCACCGGCACCTGGCCATCGCCGTTCTGGCTGCGCACCGCCGATTCGATCTGGCGCGGCGGCGAGGACCATTCCTTCGCCGGCACCGGCAGCGATCGCCAGCGCTGGATCACCTACCGCGACGCCGACACCTACGGCGGCATCGTCCGCCAAGGGCCGTTGTATCCGCTCAATTCGCTGATGCTGCACGGGCTGATCTACGCCCGCCACGCGCGCGGCCTCGACAACGACGCCCACCACGATTTCGCCGACGAAGTGCATACCTATTTCGCCAGCGGCACTGGCCTGCAGGAGATGTATATCTCGCCGGACCTTTTGAGCCCGAACGATTGGGACACGCTGGCGACGGCGGCGAAGTGGGCGCGCGAACGCGCCGACGTGCTGCGCGACAGCCACTGGCTCGGCGGCGACCCGGCGCGCGGCGAGGTCTACGGCTGGGCCTCGTGGAGCCCGCAGCGCGCGGTGATCGCGCTGCGCAATCCGAGCGCGCAGTCGCAGTCGCTGCACCTGGACTTGGCCAAGGCACTGGAACTACCAGAAGGTGAGGCGCGTTCGTGGCAGGCGAGGCCAGCGTTCGGCGTCGGCCGGAGCCTCGCGCTGGGGACGGGCATCGACATCGAACTCAAGCCTTACGAGGTGCTGGTCTGGGATCTCGTGCCGGGAAGGTAGTTTCGCGCCGCTACTTCGCCGGCTCGCCCACCAGCGCCAGCCAGCGGCCGTCGGCGCTGACCGCCAGGCGCGTGAGGTTGGCGATGCCGGCAGCGCCGACATCGGCCACTTCCGTCCAGTTGCCGCCGGCTTTCCACACGAACAGTTTCGAACCCTTGCCGGCGAGCGCGCGACCGTCCGGCAACCAGGCCAGGTCTTCGACGCCGGCCGGCATGTCGGTGAGCGTGGTGACCGCGTGCGTCTTGATGTCGAATTGCTGCAGTTGCCAGTGCTCGGGCGTGGTCTTGGCGACGAAGCTCACCGCGTCGGTGCCAGGACGGCGCAACAACGAGCGGCCGGGATCGGAGGCGATCGTCACCGCCTTGCCGCTGCCGGTGTCGATGACTTGCAGCGTATGCGGAATTTTCTTGTCGTCGTCGCCCAGGATGAAGGTCGCCACTTCCGTCGGCCCCGTCCAGACGTAGTAACCGATCAGCGCGCTGCCGTGCTGGTAGGCCAGGCGTGGATGCGAGCCGTCGAGGTCGAAACGGTACAGCGACTGCTCGGCGCCACGCACGCAGGTGAAGGACTGGCCATCGGCCGACACCAGCGGCGAGTACTCGTTCTCGTCAGTGTGGGTGAGCTGCGCGAGCTTCTTGCCGGCGATGTCGTAGCGGTAGATGTCGGTCTGCTTGCCGTCGCGCTTTGAGGTGAATAGCACGGCGCTGCCGTCCGGCAGGAACGAGGGCTGGTTGTCGTAGCCGGGGTCGGCGGAAATGTTCTCGGCGACGCCGACGCCAACTTTGTCGCCGGCAATCGTGAGTGGCGCCAGGAAAACGTCCGTCGCCGGCGGTCCGGCCTGGGCGAAGGCCAGTGCGGCGGGAAACAGGCCGGCGAGAACGGACAAGCGCGAACGACGGTGCTGCATGCGTGATTCTCCTCAGTGGCTGCGCGCGGCGGCGATCATGCTGGCCAGGTCGCGCACGTCGGACAGGTTTCTGGCTTCCGCCGACGCGCCGTCGAGCTGCAACGCCGCCGCATCGAGCGCGGCACGGCGGCCGGCGGCGTCATTCGCGGCCAGTGCGCTGACGTACAGCGCGTAGGCGTAAGCGGTACGGAACGAGGTTTCCTGGGCGCCAGCCTGCTGTTCGGCCCGGTAATGATCGAGCGCAGGCTGCAGTGCCGCCTGCGCGTCGGCGCCACGGTTTTGCAGCAGCAGCGCATGCGCGATCTGAGCCTGGGCGATCGAGGTATCGTCGAGCGGATCGGCGTAGGAATACAGGTTGGCAGGTACTGCCAGCCCGCGCCGCGCCAGCACCTCGGCCTGCGCGCCCCGGCCCAGCTGCACCGCCGAGAACGCCGCGGTGCGCAACGCCGCGCGCAGGAGATTGTCGCGTATGACGATCACGTTCAGCACCTGGCCCGGAACGGCGACCTTGCCGATGGCGTCGGCAGCGGCGGTGGCATTGGCCAGTGCGCCGGTGCGATCGCCCTGCAAATATTGCAGGCGGCTTCGCAGCAGTGGCTCGGCCGAGGCGAGGAGCTGCCGCCGCGCATCGTCCGGCATGAAGGACGCGATCAGTTCCTTGCTGTCGCGAACGTAGGACTGCAGCGATTTTTGCGCCGCCGCCGCGTCGCCTGTCCGCGCCTGCAGCAGCGCAAGCGGCACCCAACGGAACCAGATCACCGGACCCAGGCTGGACGGGCGACGGGGATCCAGTTCCAGCGCCATCTCCTCGCGCATGCTCGCGATCGCCAGTGCGACCTGGCCCTGTTCGAGTTGCACGTCGCCGAGTTGGCCCTTGCCGCCGGCCCACAACGCCCAGGACCCCTGATCGGCCGGATTGAAGCGCACGAGGTCTTCTCCGGCCCGCACGCCGCGAGCGGCATTGTCGAGCGCACCTGCCGTGTCGTGCTTGCGCAGAGCCAGGCTACCCAGCAGCTGCGCGGCGTAATAGCGGTTGGCCAGCGAATGCAGGTCGTTGGGGCGCTGGGCCAGCACCTTTTCGGCGAGATCGAACACTTGCTGTTCGAGTTGTTGCGCGCCTTCGACATTGCCCAGGTCGACCATGTGCCGCGCCTCTGAATCGGCGACATCGGCATAGGTTGCGGCGGCATCGAGATCGCTCAGATCCAGCGCACCCAGGCCCTGGAGGACGGCACGCGCATCGTCGCATATGGCCACGGACTTGCGCCGGTCGGCCTCGGCGTGGCTCAGGTAGTTCAGCGTGTTGGCGTACAGGAGCTTTGCCTGGCGCGAACCGCCCGTCGCATGCGCCAACGGTCGCAACAGGTCCGCCGCCTGGCTGAGCAGCTTGCCGTCGCTGCTGCTGGCGCCGCCGGCGTTGCCGCCGCTGGCGAGGTCGTAGATCGCCAACGCCAGACCGACCGTCACCGCCTCACCATGGTCGCCGGCGTCGTACTGCTTCTTGAACACGTTGCGCGCCTCGGTATAGCTGCGGCGGGCGTCGTCGAGTGCGCCGCGGCCGTTTTGTGCCTCGCCTTCGCGGAGCAGCGCCATCGCCCGGTAGCTTTCCGTCTTCGGCGTGACCAGTTGCGCCGGCAAACCATCGTAATAGGCGACTGTTCGATGCGCGAGTTTTCCCAGCGTGTCGAGCCGGCCGGTGGGTTCGAGCTCGGCGTAGAAATCCTCGATCAGGAAGCTCACGAGTTTTTCGGCCTCGCTGCGCGATTTCTGCGCGGCGGCATCGGAGACGCGGGCGCGTTGCCAGTTGACCCAGCCGAACACGGCGCCGGCGGCGGCGACCACCATCAGCACCGCGCAGACGCTGGCGATCGTGCGTGCGCGCACCAGCGCCTTGTGCTGCGCGGCTTCGCGCGCCCGCTGCGCTTCCAGTTGCCGCTCGGCCTCGTCGCGCGCTTCGCGCTCGTG
>JANYBA010000302.1 GCA_025360985.1 Gammaproteobacteria bacterium
GATTCCGGCGCGGCCGGGTCGTCCAACAAGCCCAGCCGGAACGCGGCGATGGCCTCGCGGTTGCGGCCGTCGCGGTGCAGTTCCGCGGCCTGGCGCAGCAGGGATTCGCTAGCTTCGGTCATGGTCGCGGCGTCGCCGGGATCACGGGCGGTGCAGCAGCAATTGCCAGCCGACCAGGTTATCGCCGGCGTAGTGCTGGGGCAGGCATTCGACCTGGGTGAAGCCGGCGGTCGCGGCTTCGGCCTGGATGACTTCCATGTCGCTGGCGGTGCGGGCGTGCGACACGAGGTCATTGAGGCGGCGGGTGGAATCGCGAATGTCGGCTTCGACACGGTCGATGTCCAATCCCACCAATGCACCCGGTTGGTCTTTGCGCGCCGTCAACAGCTTCTGGATGGCGTCGAGGGCGACGCTCAACATGTGCCCGCCGCCGACCGTTTGCGCCCGCTGCAACGCTTCCTTGAGGGCGCGGATGCCGGCGCGCAGTTCGGCGGTCGCCATCATCAGCGTTTCCTTGGAGACGTTCTCCATGGTGACCAGGCGATGCAGGCGTCGAAACACCTTGGTTTCCCTGAACAGGAAATCCGATTCCTGCAAGGTCCAGCGGGTGTTGCGGATGAGCAGCGAGTCGGCGTGGAGCAGAATGAACTGGGCGTCGCCGCCGGGCGCGAGCACGCGGTGGATCTCGGCGAGCGCCACTGGCACGTTGCTGTATTCGAGCGCGTAGTGGCCGCTGACCGCGTCGAAACTGCCGGGCTCGAAGGGCAGGCGCTCGGTCGCCACGCCGGCGTGGAACTGGATGCCGGCCAGGCGCCGGGGGCCGTCCTTGACGTGGCGGGCCGGATCGATCTGCGCCAGGTCGGTCGCGTGGATTTCCCAACTCCGGCCCAGCGCCGTCGCCGTCTCCGAAGCGATCAGGGCGACCACGCCGTTGCCGGTACCGACGTCGAGCAAGCGCGCGCCGTTGCGCAGCGTCGAAAAAAACTCGACCCAGGCCTGGCGCACTTCCCGGTCGTAACTGCCGTCCGGCCCGGTCGGACCGGTGGCCAGCGAGCCGCCGCGATAATAGGTTTCCCACTGTTTGAGGCTCAAGACTCGCATACTCCATCGGGTCACGGAACCACTATGATTATACAGGCAGGTCGGAAGCGACCCCGCGGGCTCTGGCCCGCCGACTTGCCCTGACCGACGAAGCCAGAAGGAGCCGTTCCATGTTGATGCCATTGCTGCGCGCCAGTGTCGTGTTGATCGCGGCAACGGCGACGACCGCGTTCGCGGCCGAGACCCATCGCTGCGCCGCCATCGCCGAGCCGGCCGAGCGCTTGGCCTGCTACGACGCCGAATTTCCGCCAGTGACGGGAGCCGCCTCGCTCGAGTCGAGGCGCGAGCAGGAGCTCAGGGACTTCGGCCTGAACCAGATGCAGCGACGCGAAAAACTTCCGGTGAGCCAACGCGTCGAGATCCCCGACCGCGTCGAGGCGACCGTCGCCTCGGTGCGCCAGATCGCGGCCAGCGGCGAACGTTCGGTGACCCTGGACAACGGCCAGGTCTGGATGCTGACCGAAGCGAGCTCCAAGGGATCCATCAAGGCTGGCGACAAGGTGGTGGTGCGCGAAGCGGCGATGGGCACCTACATGCTGGTCACCGCGGGGCGCCTCGCCCTGCGGGCAAAACGCATCCAGTAGGCGAATGGCCACGCCGGCCATCCCCCAAGCCCTGACGGCGGCGCAGGCGAACCAGCTCCAGGGCGCCCTCGGGCTGCTGAAAGCCGGCAACACCGCCGAAGCGCTGGCGATCGGTCGACGCGTGGTCAAGGAAGCGGCGCGGGCGCCCGATGCGCAGCAATTCCTGGCCATGTGCCTGGCCGACGCTGGCAATGCCGAGGCCGCCGATCATGCGTTCCAACAGGCGCTGGCGCTGGCGCCGCAGCATCCACTGATACTCGGCAACTACGGCGCGTTCCTGAGCAAGCTCGGTCTCGGCGAGCTCGGCGCCGGCCGGGTCGATCACGCCCTGGCGATATTGGAACGAGCGGTGGCAATGCAGCCCGGCTCGGCGTCGGCCTGGCACGCGCTCGGCAACGCCCGCCGCGCCAGCGACGATCTCGACGGCAGCGCCACGGCGTTTCGCCGCGCGCTGGATCTGGCGCCAAATTATGGGTCGGCCTGGGTCAATCTCGGCGCGGCGCAGCGCCTGCTCGGCCGCGCCGAC
>JANYBA010000348.1 GCA_025360985.1 Gammaproteobacteria bacterium
AGGCAGGCGCCGGAACGCGGTCGGGAATGCTGTCGTAGTCCGGCATGCCGGTGCTGCCGTTCCGGACCAGCTTGACCGGTTGCCGGATCACTTCCCGCATGGGCTCGCCGGTGGTGCGGACGGGCTGGCGCAGGGCGCTGCGGTTCAGGCCGGTAGCGACCACGGTCACCCGGACCTCGTCGGCCATGTTGGTATCGAGCACCGTGCCGATGACCACGGTGGCGTCCTCGGAAGCGAACTCCTCGATGATCCGGCCGACCTCGTCGAACTCGCGCATGGTGAAGTCCGGGCCGGCGGTGATGTTGACCAGCACGCCATTGGCGCCGGCGAGGTTGACCTCGTCCAGCAGCGGATTGCTGATCGCTGCTTCGGCCGCCGCCTGCGCGCGATCGTCGCCGCGGGCGGTGCCACTGCCCATCATCGCCAGGCCCATTTCCGACATGACGGTGCGCACGTCGGCGAAGTCGACGTTGATCAGGCCGGGCCGCACGATCAGGTCGGCAATGCCCTGGACCGCGCCGAGCAGCACATCGTTCGCCGCACGGAAGGCCTGCACCATGGTGGCGTCGCGGCCGAGCACGGTGATGAGTTTTTCGTTCGGGATGGTGATCAGCGAATCGCAGTGGCTGGCCAGGTCCTCGATGCCCTTGAGCGCGACCTGCATCCGGCGCTTGCCTTCGAACGGGAACGGCTTGGTGACCACGGCGACGGTGAGGATGCCGCGCTCCTTGGCCAACTGCGCCACCACCGGCGCCGCGCCGGTGCCGGTGCCGCCGCCCATGCCGGCGGTGATGAAGACCATGTCGGCGCCGTCGAGGGCCGCGAGGATTCGTTCGCGATCTTCCAGCGCGGCCTGGCGGCCGACTTCCGGATTGGCACCGGCGCCAAGGCCCTTGGTGACGTTGCCGCCCAGTTGCAGCTGGGTGCGGGCGCCGCATTGCTGGATCGCCTGGGCGTCGGTGTTGGCGGTGATGAATTCCACGCCCTCGACGCCGGCGTTGACCATGTGCGCCACGGCATTGCCGCCGCCGCCACCGACCCCGAAGACCTTGATTACCGCATTGGGTGACAGCCTTTCTACCAGTTCAAAGTGTGCCATGTCAGTGTCCTCGTGGTTTCCGTTGGTGTTTGCTTTTTTTCTTGTTGGAGCGACCGCTAAAATTCGCCGCGATACCAGTTGCGCAGCTTGTCGAAAAGGGTTCCCGCCTTGCCGGTGTTGATGCGCGGCCGCTGCGGGTGCTCGAGCTGGCTGCCCCAGAGCAACAGGCCGACGCCGGTGGCGTTGACCGGGTTGCCGACCACGTCGCCGAGCCCGGAGACGCGCTGCGGGATGCCGACCCGCACCGGCATGTGCAGCATTTCCTCGGCCAGTTCGATCACGCCTTCCATGCGCGAGGAGCCGCCGGTGAGCACCATGCCGGCGCGCACCAGTTCCTCGAATCCGGAGCGGCGCAGCTCCGCCTGCACCATCTCGAAGATTTCCTCGTAACGGTTCTGCACCGCCTCGGCCAGCGCCTGGCGCGCCAACCGCCGTGGCGGACGGTCGCCGACGCTGGGCACCTGGATGCTCTCCTCGGCGGTCGCCAGCTGCGCCAGCGCGCAGGCGTAGCGGACCTTGATCTGCTCGGCCTCGGGCGTCGGCGTGCGCAACAGGTGGGCGATGTCGTTGGTGACCTGGTCGCCGGCGATCGGCAGCGAGGCGGTGTGCCGGATCGCGCCCTGCACGAACACCGCGATGTCGGTGGTGCCGGCGCCGATGTCGACCAGCACCACGCCGAGCTCCTTTTCGTCCTGGGTCAATACCGCCGTGCTCGAGGCGATCGAGGCCAGGATCAGGTCGTCGACCTGCAGGCCGCAGCGGTTGACGCACTTGCTGATGTTGGCCGCCGCCGACAGCGCGCAGGTCACCAGGTGGGCGCGCACTTCCAACCGCACCGCCGACATGCCGACCGGGTTGCGGATGTTTTCCTGCGAGTTGTCGATGATGTATTCCTGCGCGACCGCGTGCAGGATCCGCTGGTCGGCCGGCACCGCGACCGCCTTGGCGGCCTCGAGCACCCGGTCGAGGTCGGCGTAGGTCACTTCGCCGGCGGCGACCGGCACGATGCCGGGCGAGTTGCGGCAGAGCGTGTGGCTGCCGGAGATGCTGGCGTAGACCGAGCGGATTTCGCAGCCGGCCATCAGCTCGGCTTCCTCGACCGCGCGCTGGATCGATTGCACGGTGGATTCGATGTCGACCACCACGCCGCGTTTCATGCCGCGCGATTCGTGCGAGCCGATGCCGATCACCTCGATCTCGTGGCCGGGCGAATATTCGCCCACGAGGGCGGTGATTTTCGAAGTGCCGATATCGAGGCCGACGATCAGCGATTTGTCGCCCTTGCGATTCATGTGTTTGCCTGTGCTTGCGGTTTCGGGACGCTGTCCACGGGCGCCGGTGCGGCGCCCCAGGTCAGCGCAAAGCCATTGGTGTAGCGAAGGTCGGCGCGCAGCAGCGGGCGCTTGTCGGTGCTGAGCAGTCGCGGCATCAGGCGCGCGAAACGCGACAGCCTCGCCGCCGGGTCGCCGCGGCCGATCTCGATGTCGGTGCCGTCGGACAGGCGCAGGCTCCAGCTGCCGCGTGGCGACAAGCTCGCCGCGGCCACCTGTCGGCCTATGCCCAGGAACAGCGGCCGCGCCAGGTTGTGGAAGGCGATCATGTCGGCGGCGCGGTCGTCCGGCGCGTCGAACTGCGGCAGGGTCGGCAAGGCGACCTTCGGCGCCGGGAAAATTTCGCCATTTTCGGAAAGCAGCCGGTCCTTGCCCCAGCGCGCCAGCGGCCGGTACTCGCTCAGGCTGACTTCCAGCCGGTCCGGCCAGCGCTTGCGCACCTCGACTTTCTGCACCCAAGGCAAGGCCGCCAGCTGCGCCTGCATCGACTCGAGGTCGACCGCGAAGAAACCGTGGCGCACGTAGGGCCGCACGACTTCGCGGATCCTGGCGTCGCTGACCTGGCGGAATTCACCGGTCACGACCAGGTGCCGCATCGGCCAGCGCGAACCGGCGATCCAGCCGTTGAGCACGCCGACCACCGGCAACGTGACCAGGGTGATGGCCAACAACCAGGCGGCGATGCGCAACAGGGCGTTCATGCGCGCGCGCCCTCGCCGGCGAAGGAGGTTTCCAGGATTTTCCAGCACAGGGATTCGAAATCGATGCCAACTTGGCCCGCCGCCTTCGGGACCAACGAATGGCTGGTCATGCCCGGCGCGGTATTGACTTCGAGCAGGAAGAAATCGCCGGCGCGGTCGCGCATCACGTCGACGCGGCTCCAACCGCTGGCGCCCAGGGCCTGGAACGCGGCGAAAGCGAGGCGCCGGATCTGCATTTCCGGCTCGCCGTCGAGTCCGGGGCACAAGTACTGGGTCTCGTCGCTGACGTACTTGGCGTCGTAGTCGTACCAATCGCCCTTGGGGACGATGCGGATCGAAGGCAGGGCGCTGTCGCCCAGGATGCCGACGGTCAATTCCTGGCCGACGATCAGCTGCTCCATCAGCATTTCGCCGCGGCCGTCAATCGACATGTAACGCGCCGCCAGCGCCACCGCCGCATCGAGGCCGGACTCGTCGAAGACCCGGCTGATGCCGACGCTGGAGCCTTCGCAGGCCGGCTTGACGATCACCGGCAGGCCAAGCGAGCGAGCCGCGGCATGGACGTCGTCGCCAGGCGCCAGCCGCGCGTACCGCGGCGTCGGCAGGCCGAGCGCCAGCCAGACTTGCTTGCTGCGGATCTTGTCGAGCGTCAGCGCGCTGCCGAGCACGCCCGACCCGGTGTAGGGCACTTTCAGCGCGTCGAGCAAGCCCTGCAGCACGCCGTTTTCGCCATCGCCGCCGTGCAGGATGTTGAAGACGCGGTCGAAGCCTTGCACTTGTGGGAGGGGATTTTGTGGGAGGGGCTTTGGCCCCGACAGGTGCGCCGCAGTTGCGTCGGGGCTAAAGCCCCTCCCACAAAGGGCCTCGATCAACGCCGGAATGCCGTCTACCGCGTGCGCATCGACGCCGCGAGTCCGCAAGGCGGCGAGGACGTTGGCACCGGAATTGAGCGAGACCTCGCGCTCGGAACTGCCGCCGCCCATAAGCACGGCGACACGGCCGAATTCGCGCGGGTCGGTGACGGACTTCACGACCTGCCCGCCCCCTCGAAGCCCTTGGCGGCGATATCGGCCGCGACATGGCCGATGTCGCCGGCGCCCATCAGCAGCAACAAGTCGCCGTCCTGGAGCACGTCCGGCAGGATGGTCGGCAAATCATGGGCGGTCCCGGCCAGCACCGGGACAATGCGGCCGCGCGCCCGGATCGCCTGTGCCAGCGACTTGGCGTCGGCGCCGAGGATCGGCGCTTCGCCGGCCGCGTAGATGTCGGTCAGCACGACCGCGTCGCAGCCCGAGAGCACCGCCGCGAAATCGTCGAACAGATCGCGCGTGCGGGTGTAGCGGTGCGGCTGGAAGGCGACCACCAGGCGGCGTTCCGGCCAGCCGCCACGCGCCGCCGCGAACACCGCCTCCAGTTCGCGCGGGTGGTGGCCGTAGTCGTCGACCACCAGTACCTTGCCGCGCCCGCCCGCTGCTGAACAGAACGCGAGCTCGCCCTTGAGGTTGAAGCGGCGGCCGATGCCCTGGAATTTCTGCAGCGCGCGCGCGATCGCCGCCGATCCCACGCCGAGCTGCCAGCCGATCGCCGCGGCGGCCAGCGCATTGAGCACGTTGTGCCGGCCGGGCAGGTTCAGTCGCACCGGCAGCGGCACTTCGTCGGGCAGGTGCAGCAGGAAGTGCATTTCGTTGCCGGACTGGGTGACCTCGGTGGCGCGCACATCGACGTCCTCGCCCAGGCCGTAGCGCATGACGTGGCGCGGGATGCTGGCGGCGAGCTGCGCAACTTCGGCATCGTCCGCGCACAACACCGCCAGCCCATAGAAGGGCAGCCGGTGCAGGAATTCATCGAAGGCCTGCTTGACCCGGTTGAAGTCGCCGCCGTAATTCTCGAGGTGATCGGCGTCGATGTTGGTGATCACCGCGATCAGCGGGTTCAGGCGCAGGAAGCTGCCGTCGCTCTCGTCGGCCTCGCCCACCAGCCACTGGCCGGTGCCGAGCTTGGCATTGGCGCCGGCCGAGAGCAGCTGGCCGCCGATCACGAAGGTCGGGTCGAGGCCACCCTCGGCCAACACGCTGGCGGTCAACGAGGTCGTGGTGGTTTTGCCGTGGGTGCCGGCGATGGCGATGCCGCGCTTGAGCCGCATCAGTTCGGCGAGCATCTCCGCGCGCGGCACCACCGGGATGCGTTGCGCGTGCGCGGCGTCCAGTTCGGGGTTGCCGGCCTTGATCGCGCTGGATATCACCACCACGTCGGCGCCGTCGATATTGCGGGCGTCATGGCCGCGCTGGACCTTTGCGCCCATCTTGGCGAGGCGGCGGGTCACCGGCGAATCGGCCTGGTCGGAGCCAGAGACCTGGTAGCCGAGCGTGACCAGCACCTCGGCAATGCCGCTCATGCCGGCACCGCCGATGCCGACGAAGTGCACGCGCGGGAAGGCGCGGGCGAGGTCGCCACTGCCCATCAGTCGTCGTTGCATCATGGCGCAGACTCCTGCATCACGATGTCGGCCACCACATCCGCGGCCCGGGGAAATGCCGCCGCGCGTGCGGCCTGCGCCAACGACAGGATCTCCGCACGGTCGCCGGCCAGCCGGCGCAGGTGTGCGTGCAAACCCATTGCCAGGCGGTCGTCCTGGCGCAACCAGAAACCGCCGCCGCGTTCGGCGAGGTATTCGGCGTTGCGTGCCTGATGGTCGTCGACCGCGCCCGGATACGGCACCAGCACGCTGCCGACACCGGCTGCGCAAAGCTCGGCGATCGTCAACGCGCCGGCCCGTCCAATGACCAGATCCGCCCATCCGTACGCGGCGGCCATGTCGGTGATGAAGGCCTCGACGCTGGCGCCGACGCCGGCGGCGGCGTAGGAAGCGCGCGCCTCGTCGAGCATTTTTTCGCCGCACTGGTGGCGCACCTCGAAGGCGATGGCCGGCTGCAGGCTGGCGATCACTTTCGGCACCGTCGAGTTGAGCGCGCGCGCCCCCTGGCTGCCGCCAAGCACCAGCAGGCGGATCGCACCGGAGCGCCCGGCAAAGCGTTCGGAGGGCGCAGGCAGTGCTTCGATTTCCGGCCGCACCGGATTGCCGACGACTTCATTGGCGACACCTGGAAAGCTATCCGGGAATCCGCACAGCACGCGCCGCGCCAATTTCGCCAACGCACGATTGGTCATGCCCGGAGCGCGATTCTGCTCGTGCACGATCAGCGGCCGGCGCAGCAACCAGGCCGCGAGTCCGCCCGGACCCGCCGCGTAGCCGCCAAAGCTGAGCACCGCCCGCGGCCGGCGTTGGCGCAACACGGACAGCGCCTGCCACAACGAGCGCAACAGCACGAACGGCGCGGTCAAGGCGCTGAACAAACTCTTCCCGCGCAAGCCGCGCACGGCGATGGTGACGATCGGAAAATCGTTGGCCGGCACCAGGCGCGTTTCCATGCCGCCGTTCGCGCCCAGCCAGAGCACCGGCACTTCGCGGGCGCGCAGCGCGCGCGCCACCGCCAGGCCCGGGAAGATGTGGCCGCCCGTGCCGCCCGCGAGAATCATGACGGGCGAGCTTAAGGCAGGCGCGCTCATCGGCGACCCCCGATGCGCGGTTCGATGCGGTCGCGCGGATCGTGCGACGCCGCTGCCGGCGCACCGCGCACAGGCAACACGGCGATTGGCGCCGGGGCGGCCGGTTCGACCGGCTCTGTGCCCGGGCGCAGGCGCTGGACCTGGCGTTCGGCGCGATCGAGCTCGTAGCTGATCCGCAGCAACACACCGAACGCCGCGCAAGTCATCAGCACGCTCGAGCCACCTGAGGACACCAGCGGCAAGGTCAGGCCCTTGGTCGGCAGCAAGCCGAGGTTGACGCCCATCGACACGAAGGCCTGCAGGCTGATCCACAGGCCGATGCCGAAAGCGCAGTAGCCGCTGAAGCGACGGCGCATCTCGACGCAACGAAGGCCCAGGCGCAGGGCCCGCCAGGTGAACAGGCCGAACAACGCGACCAGGGTGAAGACTCCGAGGAAGCCGAACTCTTCGGCGATCACCGAAAAGATGAAATCGGTATGCGCTTCCGGCAGGTAATCGAGCTTGAGGATGCTGCCGCCGAGGCCGACGCCGGTCCAGTTGCCGCGGCCGATGGCGATCAGGGCCTGCACCAACTGGTAGCCGCCGTCGAAGGCATCGGCCCAGGGATTCTGGAACGAGACCAGGCGGCGCACGCGGTAGGGCTCGAGCACCACGATGCAGGACATCAGCACCAGCCCGACGATCGCCGGAAGGGCCAGGTTGCGCGCGCGCGCCCCGCCCAGCCACAGCATCCCCACGGTGACGGCGAGGATCAGCATCGACGAGCCGAAGTCCGGCTGCAGCAGCAACAGCAAGACCATGCCGCCGGCGATGGCCAGTGGCTTGAGCTGGGCTTTCCAGCTGTCGCCAATCTCGTCGCGATAGCGCACCAGATAGGTGGACAACCAAACGATCAGCAGCAGCTTGACTGCTTCCACTACCTGGAAATTGGCCACGCCGAGGCTTATCCAGCGGCGCGAAGCGTTGATGGTCCGGCCGACGCCGGGGAGGAATACCGCCGCCAGCAGCAGGAAGCACAGCAGCAGCAGGACCTGGCCGCGCTCCTCGATGCGGCGCAGCTCGGTGTTCATCAGGATGACGGCCAGCAGGATGCCGCCGGCCAGGAAGACCAGGTGCCGTTCGAGGTAGTAGAACGGGCTGAGCCCGCTGCTCATCGCGTAGGGCATCGAGCTCGAGGCGACCATGACCACGCCGATCGCCGCCAGAGCAATGGCGATGGACAACAGCCACGGGTCGTAGCGACCTTCGAGGTCGTCGAAGCGCAGGGCCTGGCTGGCGCGTTCGGTCAAGGTCGCCATCAGCGTACCTTCAATGTGGCAAGGCCGACCAGCACCAGCACCACCGAGATGATCCAGAAGCGCACGATCACTCGCGGTTCCGGCCAGCCCTTGAGTTCGAAGTGGTGGTGGATCGGCGCCATGCGGAACACGCGCTTGCCGGTCAACTTGAAACTGGCGACCTGGATCATCACCGACAGCGTCTCGATGACGAAGATGCCGCCCATCAACACCAGGATGATTTCCTGGCGCACGATCACCGCAATGGTGCCCAGCGCCGCGCCCAGCGCCAGCGCGCCGATGTCGCCCATGAATACCATCGCCGGGTAGGTGTTGAACCACAGGAAGCCGAGGCCCGAGCCGGCGATGGCCGCACAGACGATGGTGATCTCGCCGGCGCCGGGAATCGCCGGGATGCCGAGGTACTGCGAGAACACCGCATTGCCCGAGGCGTAGGCGAACACGCCCAGCGCCGCCGCCACCAGCACGGTCGGCATGATCGCCAGGCCGTCGAGGCCGTCGGTGAGGTTGACGGCATTGGAGAAACCAACGATCCAGAAATAGGCGATCACCACGAAGCCGGCGCCGAGCGGCAGGGCGAAGTGCTTGAGCAGGGGCAGGTAGAGCGTGGTCGCCGCCGGCACATGGGCGCTGTAATACAGGAACAGCGCCACCGCCAGTCCGCACAAAGACTGCAGCGCGTACTTGTGCCGCGACTTGAGCCCGTTCGGATCGCGCCGGACGATCTTGATCCAATCGTCCATCCAGCCGATCGCGCCGAAGCTGAGCAACACCGCCAACAGCACCCAGACGAAACGGTTGCGCAAGTCGCCCCAAAGCAGGGTCGCGAGCAGGATGGTCAACAGGATCAGCGCGCCGCCCATGGTCGGCGTGCCGGCCTTGACGAAATGCGTCGCCGGGCCGTCCGTGCGGATTGGTTGCCCGCCAGCCTTGAGCTGCGACAGGCGTTCGATGATGCCGGGTCCGAGCAACAAGGTGAGCGACAGCGCGGTCAGGGCGCTGAGGATCGCCCGCATGGTGATGTAGTCGAACAGGGCGAAGAATCTCGCGAAGCCCTGCATCCAGCGCGCCAGTTCAAGCAGCATGCCCGGTGCCCTCCCCTTGCCCGATGGCCAGTACGGCGGCAACGACTTTGTCCATGGCGCTGGAGCGCGAGCCCTTCACCAGGCAGCGCACGCCCGGCCGCAACTCGTGCTTGAGCGCAGCGATCAACTCGGATTGCCCGGTGAAGTGACGGGCGCCAGCGCCAAAACTCCTGCTGGCTTCCTGGGCAAGCGCGCCGATGGTCCATAGCCGGCCGAGGCCCGCCTGCCGGGCACGCTCGCCGACTTCGGCGTGCAATCGCGCTTCGCCGGCGCCCAGTTCCTTCATGTCGCCCAGCACCAGCCAGGCTTCATCGCCGGCGCGCGCGCTGGCTTCGGCCAGGGTGGCGATCGCGGCCAGCACCGATCCGGGATTGGCGTTGTAACTGTCGTCGATGAGCAACGCGCCATTGGCCAGGCGATGGCTGACTTGCCGGCCCTTGACGGCTTCGGCCTGCTGCAGGCCGGCGACGATCGCAGCGAACGGCGCGCCGGCGGCCAGCGCCAGCGCGCTGGCGGCGAGCGCATTCATCACGCTGTGGCGACCAGGCAAGGGCAGCCGCAGCTCCGCCGATCCCGCCGGCGTGCGCAACATGAAAGTCGAGTCGTTTTCGCCGGACACCAGGCGCGTGGCGCGGACGTCGGCGTCGTTGTCGATGCCGAAGCGCAGTGTCCGCCGGCCTCCTGCGAGGGTGGCGAAGTACGGGGCGAAGGCATCGTCGGCGTTGATCACGGCGACGCCGTCGTCGGACAGGGCTTCGTAGATCGCGCCCTTGGTCTCGGCCACGCCGAACAGACTGCCCATGCGCTCCAGGTGCGCCGGCGCAATATTGTTCACCAGGGCGACCTGCGGCGGCACGATGCTGGCGAGGTAGGCGATATCACCGGGTTTTCCGGCGCCCATCTCGTAGATCGCGAATTCCGCGTCCTCGGGCGCTTCGAGCACCGCCAGCGGCAAGCCGATCTCGTTGTTGCGATTGCCGGGATTGCAGTAGGTGCGGCCGACGCGCGCCAGGATGCCCTGCACCAGGGCCTTGACCGAGGTCTTGCCGTTGCTGCCGGTGAGCGCGACGACGACGGCCGCGCGTTCCTTTTGCATGCCAGCGGCGATTTCGCCCAGCGCTTCCTGGGTATCGGCGCAGAGCACGCGCGGCAACGGCGTGGCGACATCGCGGTGCAGCAGCAGCGCCGCCGCGCCCCTGGCTTCGGCGTCGGCGAGGAAATCGTGGGCGTCGAAGTTTTCGCCGCGCAGCGCCACGAACATGACGCCAGGGACGATCGTCCGGGTGTCGGTGCCGATCGCGGTCACGGCAACATCGGCGCCGAGGTGGCGGCCCTCGCACCAGCTGGCCAATTGCGAGAGAGCGACCGGCCTCATGCCATCGCCTCGAGCAGGGAACGGGCAATCGCCAGGTCGTCGAAAGGATGGCGGACGCCGCCGACTTCCTGGTAGGCCTCGTGGCCCTTGCCGGCGACCAGGATGATGTCCTCCGGCCCGGCGCCAGCCAACGCGCTGGCGATGGCGCGGGCGCGGTCGCGTTGCACTTCCACCACGGCGGCGCCGTCGAAGCCAACGAATCCTTCCATGATCTCTGCGACGATCGCGTCGCCCGATTCGCTGCGCGGATTGTCGTCGGTGACGATCACGCGATCGGCGCCGCGTTCGGCGATCGCCGCCCTTTGCGGGCGTTTGCCGCGATCGCGGTCGCCGCCGCAGCCGAACACGCAGGTCAGCCGCCCTGGCGCGTGCGCGCGCAGGCTGGCCAGCGCCTGTTCGAGCGCGTCCGGCGTGTGCGCGTAATCGACCACCAGCAGCGGCCGGCCAGCGCTGCCGCCGACCCGGCTCATGCGACCACCCACCGGCGAGAGCCGCGGCAACATCGCCGCGACCTCGGCCAGGGGCCAGTCGAGCGCGCGCAGGGTGCCGGCGACCGCCAGCAGGTTGTCGACATTGAAACGGCCGAGCAGCGGCGAAGCGACGGCGTGGCGCACGCCGGCTTCGGCGAGCTCGAAGGCCAGGCCTTCTGGCGACAGGCGCAGCGATTCGGCGCGCAACACCGCGCCTTCGCGACCGCGCGAACTGACGCCGATGCGGCGCACGCGCGGCGCGATGCCGTTGAGCAAGCGCAGGCCGAAGTCGTCGTCGAGGTTGACGACCACGGCCTTCAGCGTCGGCCAGGCGAACAGGCGGGCTTTCGCCGCGCCGTAGGCCTGCATCGTGCCGTGGAAATCGAGATGGTCGCGGGTGAGATTGGTGAACACCGCGACCTGGAACGCGACTTCGTCGACGCGGCCCTGTTCAAGCGCGTGCGAAGACACTTCCATGGCGACGTAGCGGGCGCCGGCGTCGCGCATCTGCGCCAACAGGCGATGGACGTTGATCACGTCGGGCGTGGTCCGTTCGCCGGCGACGAGTTCGCCGTGCAGGCCGGCGCCGAGCGTGCCGATGCTGCCGGCAACGTCGCCATGCAGGCTCAGCGCCTGCGCGATCAACTGCACGGTCGAAGTCTTGCCATTGGTGCCGGTGACGCCGGTCATCGCCAACGCCTTGGATGGCGCGTCGAAGAAGCGATCGGCGAGCCGACCAAGCTTTTTGCGCAAGCCTTCGACGGCCACGGCATTGCTCGGAAGCGACAGCCCTTCCGGCGCTGGCGGCTCGAACAGGATCGCGGCGACCTTCACGGCCTCGGCCTGCGCGGCGAATTTCAGGCCATGGCTGCTGGCGCCGGCCAGCGCCACGAAGGCGTCGCCCTCGCGCAGGCTGCGACTGTCCTGCGACAGCCCGCGCACCAGCGGATTGAATCCAGGCAGGGTCGGCACTTGCCCCGCGAGCAAGTCGTGCAGGGGCATGGCCCGGCTCATCGGTGCGCTCCGACGGCGCTGTGATCGATGGCGGTGGTCGCGGGTACCACCACCTCGGGCGGCGCGTCGTCGCTGTCGTCCGCGACCGCATCGGTCGCGACCGCCGGTTGCTGCGCGTACCACTGCTCGATCCGGTCCGGCGGCACGTCCATCAGGCGCAGGGCGCCGTCCATGACGTTGTGGAACACCGGCCCCGAAACCAGGCTGCCGAAATAGCTCTTGCCGCGCGGATTGCTGATCACAACCACCATCGCGAACTTGGGATGGTCCAGCGGCACCACGCCGGCGAACACCGAGACGTAGCGCTTGGCGTAGCCGCCGCCGCTGGCCTGGCGGGCGGTGCCGGTCTTGCCGGCCACGTGGTAGCCGGTGATCGCCGCATTGGGTGCGGTGCCGCCGGGCGCGACCACGCTTTCGAGCATGCCGAGCAGGCTGTGCGCGATCGCCGGATCGATCACCTGCCGACCGGCGCCGGCGCCGTCCTTGATGAAGGTCAACGGCATCTGCCGGCCGCCGTTGGCAAGCGTGGCATAGGCTTGCGCCAACTGCAGCGGCGTCACCGACAGGCCCATGCCGTAGGAAATCGTGCCGCGCTGGACCATGCTCCAGGTGTTCGGCGGCGCCAGCACGCCGGAAGATTCTCCGGGGAAACCCGAATGGGTGCTGTCGCCGAAACCGAAGCGATGCAGGACGTCGTACAGGTGCTCGTTGCTCATGCCCAGTCCGAGCTTGGCGGCGCCGATGTTCGACGAAGTCGCCAGCAGCGTGGTCAGGTTGACCGCGCCATGGTCGTGCACGTCGTGGATCTCGTACTTGCCGAGCATCATCGTGCCCGGGCTGGTCTGGATGATGATGTTCGGGTTCACGCCCGCTTCCAGCGCCGCCGCCACCGTGTACGGCTTGATCACCGAACCGGGCTCGATCACGTCGGTGACGGCGCGGTTGCGGTGCGCATCCGGCAGGGCCGATTCGTGCGAGTTCGGGTTGTAGGCCGGCTGGTTGACCATGGCCAGGATTTCGCCGGTTGCCACGTCCACCACCACCGCCGAGCCGCTGTCGGCGTTGTTGGCCACCAGCGCCGATTTCAATTCGCGATAGGCCAGGTACTGGATGCGCCGGTCGATCGACAGCGCGAGGTCCTTGCCCGGCTCGGCGGCGCGCACGAGGTCCACGTTCTCGACGATGCGGCCGCGGCGGTCGCGGATCACCTTCTGCGCGCCCGGCTTGCCGGTCAGCCAGCTGTCGAAGGCCAGCTCCAGTCCTTCCTGGCCGCGGTCGTCGATATTGGTGAAGCCGAGCACGTGCGCCATCACTTCCCCGTGCGGGTAGTAGCGGCGGAATTCGCGCTGGGAATAGACACCGGGAATTCCCAGCTTGATCACGGCCTGGGCGTCGTCCGGATTCATGTGCCGGCGCAGGTACAGGAACTCCTTCTCCGAACGCTGGCTCACGCGCTGGGTCAGGTCGTCGGCGTCGAGGCCAAGCGCGCCGGCCAGGTCCGGCAATCGATCCGGGTGCTGCAGCAGTTCCTTCGGGTTCGCCCACACCGACTCGACCGGGGTCGACACCGCCAGCGGCTCGCCATTGCGGTCGGTGATCATGCCGCGCGTGGTCGGGATCGGCACTTCGCGCAGGAAGCGCGCATCGCCCTGGTGCTGGTAGAAATCCTGGTCGAACAACTGCATTTGCGCGGCGCGACCAACCAGCGCGACCGCGCACAGGCCCAGCGCGATGCCCAGCCCGGCCAGGCGCAGCTTCACGTCGTAGGGGCGGGCGCGCGCTTTCATGGCTGCAGCACCACGACGCTGTCGCCCTGCGGCGAGACCATGCCCAGTCGCTGGCTGGCGACCTGCTCGATCCGGTTGGTCTCGGCCCACGTCGCCTGTTCGAGCTGCAGGCGGCTGAATTCCAGGTTGCTCTCGTCGCGCTGTCTGACCAGGCGATTGAGTTCGACATAGGCCTGCCGGTGCTGCTGGCGCGCATACACGACCGCGACGCCGCTGGCCATGATGGCGGCCAGGAGCACGACGATCACGAAGGCGCGCAGGTTCATGCCCTCGCCTCCCCGGCGCCGAGTTTTTCGGCAACGCGAAGCACGGCGCTGCGGGCGCGTGGATTGAGCGCGGTTTCCTCGCTGGCGGCGCGTTGCGCGCCAGCGATTTCCTTGAGCGTCGGCCAGAAATCCGGAGCTGCGGGCATGCGCCGGTTGCCCGGCGGCGCCTTGGCATGGCGGGCGATGAATTGCTTGACGATGCGGTCTTCCAGCGAATGGAAGCTGATCACCGCCAGCCGGCCGCCCGGCCTGAGCCGCTCGTGCGCGGCCGCCAAGCCGGTTTCCAGGTCTTCCAGTTCGCGGTTGATGAAAATGCGGACCGCCTGGAAGCTGCGCGTCGCGGGATGGATCTTGCCTTCACCGCGACCAACCACCGAGGCGATCAATTCGGCCAACTGGCCGGTGCGCAGGATCGGCGCTTCGTCGCGGCGGGCGACGATGGTGCGGGCGATCTTCCGGCTGAGCTTTTCCTCGCCATATTTCCACAACACGTCGGCGATTTCTTTCTCGCTGGCGCGCGCCAGCCACGTTGCGGCGCTCTCGCCGGACTCGTTGTCCATGCGCATGTCGAGCGGGCCGTCGCTGCGGAAACTGAAG
>JANYBA010000211.1 GCA_025360985.1 Gammaproteobacteria bacterium
TCGACGAAGCTCGGAGAAAATACACCAGCGGCAAGGCCGCCAGCGTCAACAACATCAGCAACCAGAAATCGTTGACGAAGGCGATCGCGGCCGCCTGGCGGCCGATTTCGGCATTGAGCGCCAGCGCGCCGCTGCTGGAAGCCGGATCCCAGGCCGACGGCAGCCGCGCCAACTCGGCGCCGAAGGCGGGAACGCGCGCGGCGATTTCGGCGTGGTTGGCCTGGGTCGATCGCGCCAGCACGGTCATCACCACCGAGATGCCGATGCTCGAGCCGATATTGCGGACCAGGCTGAACAAGCCCGCGGCCTCGGTGCGTTGCGACGCCGGCAGGGTCGAGTAGGCGACGCTGGAGATCGGCACGAACACCAGGCCCAGGCCGAGGCCCTGGAGGACGCCGATCCATACCACATCCACGCGCGAAACCTGCACCCCGAATGCGGTCATGAAATGCAGGGACGCCGCGGTCATCAGCAAGCCGATGGCGATCGGCCAGCGGGCATCGATGCGGCCGATCAGCCGGCCGACCAGCATCATGCCGAACATGGTGCCGATGCCGCGCGGCGCCAGCAGCAGGCCGATGTCGTAGACCGGGTAATTCATCAGCTCGCTCAGGTAGGGCGGCAACAACGCCAGCGTCGAAAACAGGACGACGCCGACCACGAAGATCAGCAGGCTGCCGGCGGCGAAATTGCGGTTGCGCCACAGGCCCAGGTCGAGCAGGACATGCTCGCGGCCGCGCCAATGCAGCACGTACAGGTAGAGGCCCAGGAAGGCCAGCGCCGCTTCGATCTGGATCTCGATCGAACCGAACCAGTCCTTGGTCTGGCCGCGGTCCAGGCACAGTTGCAGGGCGCCGATGCCCAGGGTCAGCAGGCCGATGCCGGTCCAGTCGAGCTTGCGCGCGTGCGTGGCTTCCTTGGGCACGCTGGCGAGTATGCCGAACAACGCTAGCACGCCGACCGGCACGTTGATCAGGAACACCCAGCGCCAGCTGAAATACTCGGTCAGCCAGCCGCCCAGTGGCGGGCCCAGGATCGGGCCGACCATGATGCCCATGCCCCAGAGCGCCATGGCCGCGCCGTGTCTCTCGCGCGGGAAGACATCGAGCAGCAGTGATTGCGAAATCGGCACCAGCGACGCGCCGAACAGGCCTTGCAGGATGCGGAACAGCACCATCTCGGTGATTCCCGTGGCGAGGCCGCAGAGCACGGAGGCGATGGTGAAGCCGCCGACCGCGATGATCAGCAGGCGCCGGCGACCGAGCGCACCAGCCAGCCAGCCCGTCACCGGCGTCAGGATGGCGGCGGCGACGATGTAGGAGGTCAGCACCCAGGCGACCTGGTCCTGGGTGGTGGCGAGCGAGCCTTGCATGTCCGGCAGGGCGACGTTGGCGATGGTGGTGTCCAGCGCCTGCATGAGCGTCGCCAGCATGATCGAGCCGACCAGCAGGCCGCGCTGACTGGCGGCGCGCTCGCTGAAGGTCATCGTCCCGGCGTCCATCGCGCTGCCGGCTCAGTGCGCCGATGCGACGCGTGGCGTGGCGTCGTCGGTCAGCCGCACGCTGACTTCGGCGCTCATGCCGGCGCGCAGGACCGGCGCATCGGCGGGACTCTTGATCAGGGTGAGCTTGACCGGAATGCGCTGCACGACTTTCACCCAGTTGCCGGTGGCGTTCTGCGGCGGCAGCACGCTGAACTCCGAGCCCGAGGACGGGCTGATCGATGCGATGCGCGCGCGCCAGCGCCGGCCGGGGTAGCTATCGATGCGAATGTCCGCCTCCTGCCCGACGCGCATGCGCGCCAGGTCGGTTTCCTTGAAATTCGCCTCGATCCAGACCGGGTCGGTCGCCACCAACGGCATCGCGGCCTGGCCGACGTTCAAGTATTCGCCCGCCTGCAAGTCGTGGTTGCCGATGATGCCGGCGACCGGCGCAGTGACATCGGCGTGGGCGAGGTCGAGCCGGGCGCGGTCGCGCACTGCGACCGCCTCGCGGTAATCGGGCAGTTGCTCGAGCGCGGCGTCGGGGCCGCCGCCCAGGCTCTGGCGCGCCTTGTCGAGCGCGGCCACGGCGCTGTCGCGTTCGGCGCGGGCATTGGCGAGCGCATGCGCGGCATCGTCCAGGGATTTCTGCGCGACCAGGGCGCGGGCGAGCAATTCCTTCTGCCGCTGGTATTCCTGCTCCGACCACGCCAGCGTCGACTCCGCCGCGCGCAGCGCCGCGTCGGCTTCGTGCACGCCGGCGCGACTGGCGCCGGATTCGTCGACGACCTTGGCCAGGCGCGCTTCGGCCTCGTCGAGGGCGATCCGCAGCGGTTCCGGATCCAGCCGGAACAGCAGCTGGCCCTTGGCCACGCGCTGGTTCTGCCCGACGCGCACGTCCACCACGCGTCCGGCGACCTGGCTGGAGACCAGCACCTTGTCGGCCTTGACGTAGGCATTGTCGGTGTCGACGGAACGCCGGCTGGAGATCCATTCGGCGCCGAACAGAACCAGCACCAGCAAGGGGCCGGCGATCCACAGCCAGCGCGGCGGCCCACGGCGCGCCGTTGCCGGCGTCGGTTCGGAACTTCGTTCGGAGGGCTGGCGGCTGGTCATGGTTTGCTCTTTTTCGCCGCCGGAGCGCGCGGGCGGACTTCGCGATCGAGTTCGGAGAGCGTGTTCTTGACGGTGGCGAGCACGCGCATGGCCCGGGCGAAGTCTTCGTCGCCGACTTCGGCGAGGACGTCCTCGCGCAGGGTGGACGCGATTCGTTTCATCTTCGCCATCACTTCGGAGGATTTCGGCGCCAGGTGCAGCCGCCAGCAGCGGCGGTCGTCGGGATCGCCGCGCCGTTCGACGAAACCGGCCTGGACCAGTCGGTCGATCACGCGGCCGACGGCGATCGGCTCGAGGTCGAGGTGTTCGGCCAATTCGGCCTGCGTCGTGCCCTCGGCGCGCTCGATCCGGCTCAGCGCCCGCCATTGCGCCCGGGTCAGGCCCAGGTGTGCTGCGCGCCGGTCGAACACCCGGCGGAACAGCCGGGTGATGTCGGCCACGGTGTAGCCGAAAGCGGATTTGTCGACGGACGGGCTGACCATGATGTCCATGATTATAGTGTCCTAGGACATTATTTACAAGGCACCTAAAAGAAAACGGGCGCCCTTCGGCGCCCGTTCTGGATCGCGCAGGCGCGCCTCAGGCGGCGCTGACCCACTGGCCGAGCGCGGCCAGGCCGTTGTCCTTGGCGCGGGCAAAGACGGTCTGCTGGGCGATGGCGACGTTGCCGGCGATGTCCTTGGACCAAAGCTTGAGCGCGGCGCTCTGCATGGCGCGACCATAGCTGAAGCTCAGCGGCCAGGGATTCGGGCCCATGCGGTTCATGGCGTCGAGGTGGGCGGTCGCCGCCTCGTCGCTCTGGCCGCCGGACAGGAAGACGATCCCGGGCAGCAGGGCCGGAACGGTGGTCTTGAGGCAGCGCAGGGTCATCTCGGCCACTTCGTCGACGCTGGCCTGCTCCGGGCAGTCCTTGCCGGAGACGACCATCGAAGCCTTCAGGATGGTGCCCTCGAGCATCACGTTCTGGTCATAAAGCGCGGCGAACAGCGAGCGCAAGACCACTTCGGTGACCTCGTAGCAGGTGTCGATGTCGTGGTCGCCGTCCATCAGCACCTCGGGTTCAACCATCGGCACAATGCCGGCTTCCTGGCACAGCGCCGCGTAACGGGCCAGCGCGTGGCTGTTGGCTTCGATGCAGGTGCCGGACGGGATGTCGTCGCCGATGCTGATCACCGCGCGCCACTTGGCGAAGCGGGCGCCGAGCTGGGCGTATTCCTTCAGGCGCTCGCGCAGGCCGTCGAGGCCCTCGGTGCAGACTTCGCCCGGAAAGCCGGCCAGCGGCATCGGGCCCTTGTCGACCTTGATGCCCGGGATGATGCCGTTGGCGCGCATGACTTCCGCGAACGGCACGCCGGCGGCGGTTTTCTGGCGCAGGGTTTCGTCGTACAGGATCGCACCGGAAATGTAGTCGCCCAGCCGCGGCGTGGTCAGCAGAAGTTCGCGATAGGCGCGGCGGTTTTCTTCCGTGCACTCGATGCCGACGCCGTCGAAACGCTTCTTGATGGTGTTGTTGGACTCATCGATGGCGATGATGCCCTTGCCCGCGGCCACCATGGCCTGGGCGGTTTCGGCGAGTTGGTCGATGCTCATGGCGATCCCGACATTGTGTGTAGGAACTGACAATTATAGCGGAGCCGCGCATCCGCCGCATTTTCAAACCGGCATGTTCGTCGCCAAGCCCGGAGCCGCAAGATCGTCAGCCCGTCCCCGGGTCGACGCCATCGTCTTCGTCCAGGGCGTACTCGCCCGCTGCCAGCGCAGCGATCACGCGCCGGGCATTTTCAACCTCTTCGGTCGGCACCATCACCCGAACCCCACCCACCGCGTTGCGCAGCGGGCCGAATGCCTGGGCCGTATTCGCGTTGACGACCCAGGCCGGTACGCCGTCGGCTTCCAGCCTGGCCTGCAGTATTTGCGCGTCGATGGCAAAACTGAACCGGGCAATGATCGTCAATGAATCCGAGGCATCGATGTCGCCAGCGTCGTCGTCGCCATCCACGGGAGCGTCTTCCGCTGCGATGTCCGCGTCCCACCCGGCCGCGTCCACGCCGCGGGAGCGCAACTCAGCGATCGCGAGCACGCGCGCCCCGGCCGTCACGGCGCCGTCGCGCAATCGTTGCAACAACACCTCGTCGCTCAACTCGGAAAATACCTTGGCCAGGTCTGTGGACGTCGTGGTCATGGCAAGCGGACTTCGTCGGCGTTCCTACAATTCACCCAGGCCCTCGGCCGAACCGTCGGCGCCGACCTGGAGCAGGCGCAGGGTATTGGTGGCGCCGTGCAGTTCCATGTGGTCGCCGCTGGTGATCAGGACGCGGTCGCCGCCGGCGAGCAGGCCGGCGTCGAACAATTGCCGGATCGCGCCGCGCGCGGCTTCGCGGGTCGGCAGGCCGCGGCTGTCGAAGTCAATGGGGATGACGTCGCGCATCAGGGCCATGCGCCGGCGCGCGCCTTCGTGGCGCGACAGGCCGAAGATCGGCACCTGCGAGCGGAACCGCGACAGATAGCGGGCGGTGCCGCCCGACTCGGTCATGGCCAGGATGGCGCGGACCTTGATGTGCTCGGCCAGGAACATGCTGGCCATGGCGATGGCCTGGTCCGCGCGCTGAAGATTGCGCGGTGCCGCTTCGAAATCGGTGTCGCGGTCGAACTGGCGCTCGGCGCCGAGGCAGATGCGCACCATCGCCTCGACCGCCTTGACCGGATAGCTGCCCGAGGCGGTCTCGGCCGAGAGCATCACCGCGTCGGTGCCGTCGATCACGGCGTTGGCCACGTCCAGGACCTCGGCGCGGGTCGGGATCGGGTTGTCGACCATCGACTGCAGCATTTGCGTCGCGGTGATCACCACGCGGTTGCGCTCGAGCGAGACGCGGATGATTTTTTTCTGCAGGCCCGGCAGTTCGGCGTCGCCGATCTCCACGCCGAGGTCGCCGCGCGCGACCATGAGCGCATCGGATGCCAATGCAATCTCGTCGAGGTTGTCGATCGCCTCGGCGCGCTCGATCTTGGCGACCAGGGCGGCGTCGCTGCCGGCGGCTTTCACGAGCCGCCGCGCCTCGTGCATGTCCTGGGCGGAACGGCAGAACGAGACGGCAATGAAGTCCACGCCCAGGCCGGCGGCGACGATGATGTGCTGCTTGTCCTGTTCGGTCAGCGCGCCCAGCGACAGGCCGCCGCCCAGTCGGTTCAGGCCCTTGCGGTCGGACAGGATGCCGTCGGTCAGCACCACGGTATGGATGGTATCGCCCTCGACGCTCGCGACTTTCAAGGCGATCAGGCCGTCGTCGAGCAGCAGCGTGTCGCCGCTGTTGACGTCGTCGACCAGGCCCAGGTAGCTCACGCCCACCTGGGTCGCATCGCCGGCAGGCGCATCGGCGCGGCAGACCAGGTCGAAGTCCGCGCCGGCTTTCAGCGCGACCTTGCCTTCGGCGAATCGCTCGATGCGGATCTTCGGCCCCGGCAGGTCGGCCAGCACGCCGACCTCGCGGCCCTGGCGCGTGGCCACGGCGCGCACCGCGGCGATGCGGGCGGCGTGGTCGGAGGCTTGGCCGTGGGAGAAATTCATGCGCACCACGTTGACGCCGGCGCGCACCAGCTCGTCGAGCACGCCCGGCGCGTCGGTGGCCGGGCCGAGCGTGGCGAGGATCTTGGTGCGACGCAGGTCGTGGTTGGTCGTCATGCGCTGGCCCGGGCCTTCAATGCCGCGACGGCCGGCAGTTCCTTGCCTTCGCAGAATTCCAGGAAGGCGCCGCCGCCGGTGGAGATGTAGCTGATGCCCGACTCTACGCCGTATTTGTCCACCGCCGCCAGCGTGTCGCCGCCGCCGGCGATCGAAAACGCGTCGGAAGCGGCGATCGCCTTGGCCAGGGTCTCGGTGCCCTTGCCGAAGGCGTCGAATTCGAACACGCCGACCGGCCCGTTCCAGATCACGCTGCCGGCCTTGGCGATGATCGCCGCGTAGCGCGCGCTGGTGTCCGGGCCGATGTCGAGGATCATGTCGGAGGCTTCGACCTCGGCGACCGGCTTGATCGTCGCCGGCGCGTCGGCGGCGAAGGCCGGCGCCACCACGACATCGGAAGGAATGGGAATGTCGGCGCCGCGCGCCTTGGCGTCGGCCATGATCTTGCGTGCCGTGTCGAGCAGGTCGGCTTCGCACAGCGATTTCCCGACGGCGAAACCCATCGCGGCGATGAAGGTGTTGGCGATGCCGCCGCCGACGATGAGTTGGTCGACCTTGCCGACCAGGTTGCCGAGCAGTTCCAGCTTGGTCGAGACCTTGGATCCGGCGACGATCGCCACCAGCGGCCGCGCCGGTTTTTCCAGCGCCTTGGCCAGGGCATCGAGTTCGGCCATGAGCAGCGGGCCACCGCAGGCAATCCTGGCGAAACGGATGGCGCCGTGGGTCGAGGCCTGGGCCCGGTGCGCCGTACCGAACGCATCCATGACGAAGACATCGCAGAGCGCCGCGTATTTCTTCGAGAGCGTCTCGTCGTCCTTGCCCTCGCCGATGTTCATGCGGCAATTTTCCAGCAGCACCAGCTGGCCGGGCGCCACGGCGACGCCGTCGATCCAGTCGCGCAGCAGCGGCACCTCCCGACCCAGCAGTTCGGACAGCCGCCTGGCCACCGGCGCCAACGAATCCTCGGCCTTCCACACGCCTTCCTTGGGCCGCCCCAGGTGCGAGGTCACCATCACCGCCGCGCCCTTGGCCAGGGCCAGCCGGATCGTCGGCAGGGCCGCGTTGATCCGCTGCTCCGACGTGATCCGGCCATCTTTCACGGGCACGTTCAGGTCTTCGCGGATCAGCACGCGCTTGCCGACCAGGTCGAGGTCGGCCATGCGGAGGATGGACATGGGGCAGCTCCGGGGTGTTCGGGAAAGGCGTCATTGTCCCCCGCCGGACCCCGGCGCTTCAAACGCCGCGGCGACTTGACCAGCGTCAAGGTCGGCCCGGATGGGCGCGGCTAGTCTGCCGACCATGACCGCCATTCCGCCCTTCGACGCCGAGCTGCTGCGTCGCTACGACCGTCCCGGCCCGCGCTATACGTCCTACCCGACCGCGCCGCAGTTCAGCCCGAAGTTCGGCGAAGCCAAATTCGTGGAGGCGGTGCGCACCAGCAATGGCGACCCGATCCCGCGCCGGCTGTCGCTGTACGCGCACGTGCCGTTTTGCTTCAGCCCCTGCTTCTACTGCGGCTGCAACCGCGTCATCACCCGCGACCACACACGCGCCGAAACCTACCTGCTGCGCCTGGTCCGGGAAGTGGCGATGGTCGCGCCGCTGTTCGACCGCGACCGCGACGTGATCCAGTTGCACCTGGGCGGCGGCACGCCGAATTTCCTCAGCGCCGCGCAGTTGGGCGAGCTGATGGAGAGCCTGAGCCGGCATTTCCATTTCAGTACTTCCCGCAGCCGCGACTTCTCGATCGAACTCGACCCGCGCTGCGTCAACGCCGGCGACATCGAGGCGCTGGCTTTCATGGGTTTCAACCGCGCCAGCCTTGGCGTCCAGGACTTCGATCCGGCGGTGCAGCAGGCGGTGAACCGCGTGCAGTCGGTGGCGGAAACTCTGGCCGTGATCGAGGCCTGCCGCCGCTTCGGCTTCCGCTCGGTCAACGTCGACCTGATCTATGGCCTGCCCGGACAGAATCGCGAAGGCTTCGGGCGCACCCTGGACACCGTGATCGCGGCGCGCCCGGACCGCCTGGCGATCTACGGCTACGCGCACTTGCCGCAGATGTTCCGCGCCCAGCGCCAGATCGACGAAGCCCTGTTGCCCAGCCCCGAGGACAAGTTCGGCCTGCTGCAACTGGCGATCGAAAAACTTTCTGGCGCCGGCTATCGCTACATCGGCATGGACCACTTCGCCCTGCCCGGCGACGAACTCTCGCTGGCGCAGGAGAACGGCAGCGTGCACCGCAATTTCATGGGCTACACCACCCACGCCGAATCCGACCTGGTTGGCCTGGGCGTGAGTTCGATCAGCCATATCGGCGACACCTACAGCCAGAATCCGCGCGACCTGCCGAACTGGGAAATGGCCAT
>JANYBA010000061.1 GCA_025360985.1 Gammaproteobacteria bacterium
TCGTGGCTGCGGTGCAGGAGCACCGACAGGCGCAGCGACAGGGCGCTGCGCAGCGCGGCGCCGGCCAGGCGGTCGGGCAGGGCATCGCTGCTCGGAAGGTGCAGGCCGCGGCGCTGGTTGCGCACCAGCGCGGCGATGTACTGCTGCTCGTGGCGCGAGAAGCCGGCGATGTCGGAATGCTCGACCAGGTAGGCGCCGTGCTGGTGGTACTGGCTGTGGGCGATGGCCAGGCCGATCTCGTGGATGCGCGCGGCCCAGACCAGCAGCCGGCGGTCGTCCTCGTCGAGGTGCCAGTCTTCGGCGACCTGCTCGAACAGCCCGAGCGCGGTGGCTTCGACCCGCGCGGTCTGGTCGCGGTCGACGCCGTAGCGTTCGCACAGCGCGAGGATCGAGGCGTCGCGGATCGTGCTCGCCACCGCGACCGAGCATGTCGTAGAGCACGCCCTCGCGCAGGGCATCGTCGCTGACCTGCATGCGCTTGAGGTCGAGCTCGGCGAAGGCCGCGTCCAGGATCAGCAGGCCGCCGGCGATCACCGGCCGGCGATCGGCGGGCAGGCCGGGCAGGCGGATGTCCTGCAGCCGTTCGAATTCCAGCAAACGATCGCGGATGCCCGCGAGCGACACCTCGGTGATCGCGCCGCGGCTGAGCTTCATTGCGGCGCCGATGTCGGCGATCGCCTTGACCGTTCCCGAGGAGCCGTAGCTCTCCTGCCAGCCCAGGCTGCGGTAGGCGGCGGCGAACTGCTGGAATTCGGCGGTGATTTCGGTTTGCGCTTCCTTCCAGCGTTTCTTCGACAGCTTGCCGTCGGAAAAAAAGCGCCGGGTGGTGGCGATGCAACCCATCTGCAGACTCTCGCGTTCGATCGGCGTGAAGCCCTTGCCGATGATGAACTCGGTCGAGCCGCCGCCGATATCGATCACCAGCCGGCGCTTGCCGCGCGGAGGCTGGCCGTGGGCGACGCCGAGGTAGATGAGGCGCGCTTCCTCGCGGCCGGACACCACTTCGATGGCGTGGCCGAGCGTGGCCTCGGCCGGCATCAGGAACGATTGCGGATCGCGCAATTGCCGGACGGTATTGGTGGCGATCGCGCGCACGCGCTGGCGCGGCAGGCTGGCCAGGCGCTGGCCGAAACGCGACAGGCATTCTCTGGCGCGCGCCTGCGCGTCGGCGTCGAGGCCGCCGTCCTCGTCCAGGCCCTCGGCCAGGCGGACGTGTTCCTTGATCCGGTCGACGATGCGCAACTGGCCCAGTACGTAGCGGGCCACGATCATGTGGAAGCTGTTCGAACCGAGGTCGACCGCGGCCAGCAGGTCACCGTCGAGCAGCGGGGGCGCGGAGTCAGGCACGGCTCACCGTTGGCAAAGGGTCGCGAGCAGCGCGCCCTGCGCCGAGTAGGGCATGGCATTCGCGGCCGGAACGACCCGGGTGTAGCGGCCGTCCAGTTCCAAGCGCCAGGCTTGCTGGTTGTCGGCAAGGTAGTTCGCAAGCTCCTCGTCGAACACGCGCGCGGCCAGCACCGGGTCCAGGATCGGGAAGCAGGTCTCGATCCGGTGCAGCAGGTTGCGTTCCATCCAGTCGGCACTGGAGCAGTACAACTCTGGCTCGCCGGCGTTGCCGAACCAGTACACGCGGCTGTGTTCAAGGAAGCGGCCGACCACCGAGCGCACGCTGATATGTTCCGACAAACCGGGCACGCCCGGGCGCAGGCAACAGGCGCTGCGCACGATCAGTTCGACCTTCACGCCGGCGGCCGAAGCCTCGTACAGCGCGCGGATGACGCTCGCCTCGTTGAGCGCATTCATCTTGGCGATGATGTGGCCGGCGCGGCCGGCGCGCGCATGCTTTGTTTCGCGCTCGATCTTCTTGAGCAGGCCCTTGTGCAGCGTGAACGGCGACGCCATCAGGCGCCTGAGCTTGATCGCCGGCGCCAGCCCGGACAACTGCTGGAACAGGCCGTGCACGTCGGTGCCGATATCCGGGTCGGCGGTCATCAGGCCGATGTCGGTGTAGAGGCGGGCGGTGCCTGGATGGTAGTTGCCGGTGCCCAGGTGCACGTAGCGGCGCAGGGTTTTGCCCTCGCGCCTGACGATCAACATCATCTTGGCGTGGGTCTTGTAGCCAACCACGCCGTACATCACCTGCGCGCCGGCTTCCTGCAGGCGGTCGGCCAGGCCGAGGTTGGCTTCCTCGTCGAAGCGCGCGCGCAGCTCGATCACGACCGTCACGTCCTTGCCGTTCTGCGCCGCCGAGATCAGCTGCTCGATGATCTTCGAGTCCTTGCCGGTCCGGTACAGGGTCTGCTTGATGGCGAGGACGTCGGGGTCGTTGGCCGCGGCCCTGAGCAGGTCGATCACGCTGGAGAAAC
>JANYBA010000220.1 GCA_025360985.1 Gammaproteobacteria bacterium
TCTGACCGTCCAGCCGCCAGCGGTTCACGCTCATCGCCTCACGTCCTTGATCGGGCCCGACGCGGGTGGCGCGGGCCTAGCCTCGGCGTAGGATAGCCGCAGACCGAGCCAAGGGGATTGCCATGCACGCGATGATCCGGATGTCCTGCCTCTCGCTGGGCCTGCTGGCGTCGGCGTGCACGATGGCGCCGCCGCCCGACCAGCAGAGCGAAGCGGCGCAGAAAGCCGCGAAACACACCGAGCTCAACGACGCCATCCAGAAACCGATCGACCGCGCCAAGGCGGCCAACGATCCGAACATCAAGGCCGACGCCGATCGCGAAAAGGCGCTGGAAGACCAGGGTGGCTAAGCCGAACCCGGGCGGCCGAAGCCGCCCCGACGGCGCCTTACAAACCGCAGAAACAGTGGGCGAGCGCCCGGATCGGCGCGCCGCCTTTAGGCGCCTGCAACCAGCCCAGTTCGTGGCCGATGCGCTCGCCGGACAAGTCCAGCAACGCCGACTGGAACGGACCGAGTTCGCGCACCAAGGCCGCCATCCGGCTGTTCCGGCTCAGGTTCATGATCCACTGGTCGAAGGTGCCCAGCGGCTTTTCGATGTAATGCACTTCGTAGTCGCCCGTGCCCAGTCGCGCCAGTCGGGCCGCGTCGGCCTGCGCCGCGGCCAGCCCGCCGAGCTCGTCGACCAGGCCGCGTTCCTTGGCCTGCGCGCCGCTCCAGACCCGGCCGCGGGCGATCTTGTCGATGGCGTCGGGCGTGCTGCCGCGCGCCGCCGCGACCTTGCCGATGAATTGCTCGTAACCGTGGTCGATGACCGACTGGATCATGCGGCCGGCGTCGGGAACCAGGGCGATGGTCGGGTCGAAGGCGCCGGCCCAGGGCGTGGTGCCGACGCCATCGGCGTGCACGCCGATCTTGCCGAGCGCGCGCGGCACGTTGGCGAACAGGCCGAAGATGCCGATCGAACCGGTGATCGTCGACGGATCGGCGACGATGCGATCGGCGTTCATGGAAATCCAGTAGCCGCCGGATGCCGCCAGGTTGCCCATCGAGACCACGACCGGTTTGCCGGCTTCCTTGGTCAGGGCGACTTCACGGCGGATCTGCTCGGACGGAAATACGCTGCCGCCGGGCGAATCGACCCGCAGCACCAGCGCCTTGACCTGGTCGTCCTCGCGCGCCTCGCGGATGAGTTCGGCGGTGGACTGTCCGCCGACCGTACCCTGCGGTTGCCGGCCATCGGCGATCTCGCCCTGGGCCACGACCACGGCGATCTGCGGCTTGGAACCATCCAGGCTAAGGCCGTGGTGGTGCACTTGCGCGAGGTAGCCATCGAGATCGATCTGCCGGAACGAATCGTTGTCGTCGCCGACGGCGCCGCGCTCGGCCAGCAAAGTTTCCAGGTCGTGCGAGGTCTTCAGGCCGTCGACCAGTTTCGCGTCCAGCGCCAGCCGCGCCAGGTCGCCTTTGGCCGCATCCAGGCGGTTGGGCATGTCGGTGACCATCGCCGCGAAGGCGCCGGGCGCGAGTTTGCGCGCCGCGGTGATGTCGTCGACGTAGCGCTGCCACAGGTCGTTCATCCAGAACAGGTCGGCTTCGCGCGATTCCTTGGAAGCGGCGTCGAGCACGAACGGCTCGGCGGCCGATTTGTATTCGCCGACGCGGAACAGGTGCACGTCGACGCCGAGCTTGTCCTGCAACGCCTCGCGGTAGTACAGGCGGTAGCGACCCAGGCCCTCGATCATCACGCCGCCGTCGGGATCGAGATAGACCTCGTCGGCCTGGGCGGCGAGGAAGTACTGCTTCTGGTCCATCGCCGTGCCGAAGGCGACCAGCTGCTTGCCGCTCTTGCGGAACTCGCGCAGCGCCGCGCCGAGTTCGCCAAGCGCAGCGAAACCGGAAACGTCGAAACCGTCGGTCAACAGCACGATGCGCTGGATGCGGCTGTCGGTGCGCGCGGCTTCGATCGCCGCGGTCAGGTCGCGCAACTGCAGTTCGCGATTCTGGTCGTCGCCGCTGGCCTGGGCGATCGCGCGCTCGAGCGGCGCGCTGGTGTATTGCTCGACCAGGGTGCCCTTGAGGTCGAGCACCAGCGCGGTTTTGTCCTGGAGCGTGTGCAGGCCGTCACCGGACCGCGCCGCGAGCCCGGCGCTGATCGCCAGCAACGCCAGGAACAGCAACAGGAGCATCACCACGTTGAAGATGAAGTGATTGGCGAAATTGATGAACTTCCCGACGCCGACCAGGAAACTCCAGAACGGGTTGGGGCGAGGCTGATCCATGGAATTCTCCGGCGAACTGGCGCCTAGGATAACGGCCCGCCCGCGTCGGGGCATGGCCCGCAGGTCATGGCCGCCGGGTCGCGCGGCGCGTGAGGCGCCAGACCCGCAGGGCCAGCAAGACGCCGGCCACCGTCAGCCCGAGGATCAGGCCGATCCACAAGCCGGGAGCACCACCGCCCAGGCGCAGGCCGAACCAGGCGCCCAGTGGCATGCCTACGCCCCAGTACGCCAGCACGGTGATCACCATGGGCATGCGCGTGTCCTTGAGGCCGCGCAACGCGCCGTTCGACAGCGCCTGGATGCCGTCCGGGAACTGGAACACCGCGGCGTAGCGCATCAGCACCACCGCCAGCGCGACCACCGCCGGATCCTGGCTGTACAGGCGGCTGATCGGCGTGGCGGCGAATGCCAGCAACAGGGCGGCGGCCGTCTGGGTGCCCAGGACGAGGACGTAACCGGCCCCGGCCGCCCAGCGCACGCCGCTGGCGTCGCCGGCGCCGGCAGCGTGGCCGACGCGCACGGTCGTGGCCATCGCGAGGCCCAGCGGCAGCATGAAGCAGACGCTGGCGACGTTGATGGCGACCTGGTGCGCGGCGACGGCGATTGTGCCGAGGCGGCCGATCAGCAAGGCGGTGGCGACGAACAGACTGCCTTCCATGAAGATGGAGATGCCCATGGGCAAGCCCAGCTCCAGCAATTCGCGGATCGGTCGCCAGCGCGGTCGTTCCACTTCGGCGAACAAGCCGAAGTCGGCGAAGCGCGGCGACCAGCGCAGGTAGGCCAGGAAGCCGGTGGCTTGCAGCCAGAGCACGATCGCGGTGGCGGCGCCGAGGCCGCCGGCGCCGAACTCCGGCACCGGACCGGCGCCGAACATCAGCACGATGCCGAGCGGGATCAGCACGGCCAGGCCGGCGACGCCGAATACCATCGTCGGCGTCGTCCAGGCGATGCCCTCGCTCAGGTTGCGAAAACAAAAATACAGCGACAGCGCCGGCGCGCCGAACGCGATCGCGTGCAGGAAGGCGGTGGCTTCCGGGCGCACTTCCACGGCGATGCCAAACAACGCCAGCAGTCGCGGCGACCACCACATCAGCGCGCCCAGCACCAGGCCCATCGCCAGCGCCAGCCAGACGGCCTGGCGCCAGACGGCGCCGACCTCGCCGCGGCGGCCGGCGCCATTCAGATGCGCCACCGTGGCCGGCACCGCCATCAGCACGCCGATGCAGATCATCAGGGCCACGCTCCAGAGCGCGCTGCCGACCGCCACCGCCGCCAGCGTCACCGGTCCATGGCGGCCGGCGAGGAGGGAATCGACGACGTTGATCGCGATCGCCGCCAACTGGCCGAGCACCAGCGGCAATGCCAGCACGAAACTGGCCCGCAATTCGCGCCTGGTTCGCGCGACACGGCTGTCGGCATTACTCATGGGGGACCAGCGCAAAGAAGTCTGCGGCTATAGTATCGCCCAGCCCAGAGAGCGCCGAGATGCCTGCCAGCGAACCCGTAGTCGAGTCTCCCGCACCGCCAACGGCGCCAGCCAAACGCGCCTGCGAAAACTGCGGCGCCGCCCTGCTCGGCGAACACTGTTACGCCTGCGGCCAGCCGACCAAGGGACTGATCCGCCAGTTCAGCGACATCCTCGGCGATTTCATGGACACCGTGCTCAACATCGACGCACGGATCTTCCGCACGGTCGGTCCGCTGCTCGCGCACCCGGGCCGCCTGAGCCTGGAATATTTCGCCGGCCATCGCGTCCGCTACGTCAGCCCGGTGCGGCTGTTCGTTTTTCTTTCCATCGCGACGTTCCTGGTCGCGCGCCTGGTCGCGCCTGACCTGAAGGTCGACAACGCCGGCAATGCCATCGAGCTCAACGTCGCCGACGACGGCAGCGGCGTGCAACGGGCGACCACCGTCGCCGACGTCGTCAAGCAGCGCGACTTCGCCATCACCCAGCTCGACGAGGCGATCAAGAAAGGCGGCAACGTGCCCGGGCTGAAAGCGGGCCTCCAGGCGAGCCAGCAAGCCATCCGCAAGCAGGCCGCTGCGCGCATCGAGCAACTGGAGGCGGGCAAGCCTGCCGCTGGTGCCCACGCCCTGCCGCGATCGTCCCATTTGCCCGGACCGCCCGGCACGGAAGGCGACAACAACGATTTCAACTTCAACGGCAAGGCCTGGGATGAGAAGAGCAATCCGGTCGTGGTCGGCTGGCTCCCGGCCGCCGGCAACCACTGGTTGAATCGCATGGTCGGCCGCGCCAAGGCCAACGCCAAGCGCATCCAGAACGATCCCAACGCCTTCAAGAACGTCGTGCTCGGCGCCATGCCGACCGCGTTGTTCCTGCTGCTGCCGATCTTCGCGCTGTTGCTCAAGGTCGCCTACGTGTTCAAGCGCCGGCTCTACATGGAGCACCTGATCGTCGCCTTGCACAGCCACGCTTTCCTGTGCGTCGCCACCTTGATCCTGATCGCCTTGAGCGAACTGCAGAGCCTGATCGGCGGCACCGGCGGATTCCTGCACGGCCTGACCAACTGGGCCTCCGGCGCGGTCTGGGTCTGGATGCCGACGTACCTGCTCATCATGCAGAAACGAATCTACGGCCAGGGCTGGATCATGACCCTGATGAAGTTCCTGAGCCTGGGCCTGGTCTACGTGGTGCTGCTGAGCCTGGGCCTGGCCGCGACCATGCTGGCGACGCTGGTCTGGATGTGAGGCTGGATGTGATCTACGAAGTCAACGTCGTCGTGCAGCGCCGGCTCGAGTCGTCGTACCGCGCCTGGCTGGACGCGCACGTGCGCGAGATCGTCGCCTTGCCGGGCTTCACCGGCGCGAGCGTGTCCGACGTGCTCGACCCGGCGCCGGCGCCGGACGAATTCGCGATCTGCATGCAATACCGGCTGGTCGACGCCGCCGCGTTGGACGCGTACCTGCGCGACCATGCGCCGCGCCTGCGCGCCGATGGCATCGCCCGGTTCGGCGACGGCTTTCGTGCCAGCCGCCGGGTCTTGCGCGCCAGCGCGAATTACTGAGCCTGGCGCGCGCGCAGCCAGGCGCCGCGCTGTTCCGGCGCCACCTCTTGCAGCTCGCGCCGCAGGCGCTCGCGGCCGCCGGCGTCTAGGCGGTCGGACAAGCGGCTGAAGTCAGCGCGGGCGTCGCCATCGAGTCCGCGCAACATCGTCAGGAAATCGTCGCGCTGGTCGGCCGGCAGGAAGGCGTAGTGGCCGGCGATCGGCGCCAGTTCCCGCCCCAGGGTCGGGCCCAGCCACCACAAGCGTTGTTCATCGGCAGGCAGTTGCGCGAATTGCGCCCGCGCCGCCGCTTGCTCGGCGGGCGGCAGCGCCGCCCAACGCCGCGCCGCTTCGCGCAGGCGGGACTGGTCGCTGGCGGGCAGTTGCCACCAGGCCTCGAACGGCGCGCGCCGACGCGCGCGTTCGGTCGCGTCGAGTCGGTCCCAGGCCAACATTCGCTCGCGCAGGGCGGCGCGCTCGAACGGCGATCGCTGCAACCAGTCGCGCGCCTGCGCCGACAAGCGTTGCCGAGTCGCGTCGTCCAGGCCCGGCCAGGTCGCGCGCGCCGCGGCCAGCAGGTCGCGTTCGTCGGCGGGCAGGGTGTCGAACCCGGGCAATGCCTTGGCATCGGTAGCATCGGCTGGCGCCGGCGCGGTGGCCACGCCGGCGCCAGCGTCGAACCACGAGAGCTGGGCGAGGTCGCTGGCGAGCGATGCGTCGTCCGGCGCGGCCAAGGCCACGTAATCGGGATGGGTGACGATCGCCGCGGCATCGAGCGGCGGCAGCGCCGGCAGCACGGCCAGTGGCAAGGCTTCGTTGCGTCCCGACGGCAGCGATGCCTGCAATGACCAGCGAGAGAACGCGAGCCACGCGAGCAAGAGCGCGATCACGATCCCGGCGAGCCATGCACCGATCCGGTGTCGTGACGTAACGGCGGGCGCCGGCGTGGCGGGCTCGGCGACCCCCAATGCCTCGTTGCGCAACACCCGCATCGCCTGGCGATCCGCGGCGGTCGGCTCGCGAATGCGCGCCTGCAGCAGGTCGCGCAGGGCTGCGTGCGCGGCGGCGTCCGGCCAGGCCGTGCGCGCCCGCACCAGCGCGGCCGCCAATGCCCGCGAGGAAATGCCGAGCGCCTGGGTCGCGTGCGTTTCGTCCAGGCCGGCGACCATCGGCAACAGGAATACCGCGCGTGGACCGGGCGGCACCCGGGCCAGGCCGCCGAGCTGCGGCGCGGCGCCTTGCTCGGCCGTCAGCCCGGGTTGGGACAAGAGGATCGTCCAGAACGACATCGGCCAGCGCGCCAGCGGCTCCTGCCCCGCGACACCGGCGAAAGCCCGGATCGAATCGCGAAACAGGCCGGCAGCGCGGGCCGGGTCGTCGCATTGGACGTTCAAGAACACCCAGGCCCGGGGCTCGATGCCTTTCAGGAAAGTGGTCAGCCGGGCGCGGTGGTCCATCGGGATCCCAGGGGGTCGAATGCCAGCCATTGTAGAGAAGCGATCCACGTCATCGGTGGTCGTTCAGGTGGCCCTTGACAGGCGAAAATCTGCGGCTCCGTCAAGGCTGGCGCGGGTTTGCGCGTGGAACGTTGTGCACAGCGGGATCCACCGGGGATTGTCACCCCACCGGGCTGGGCAGAAACCCCCATGACACCGGTGCTACAGCTGTAAGCTATTGATTATAAAGCTATATGGCAAGGTGGTTAAAAAATCGCCAACACGTGAAGGCGCAGCCCGTCACGGGCCTTTCGCAGAGCTGGACCGGCCTTCCTCCACAGACTTATCCACAGAATTTGTGGATAAGGGATTTACTGCAATGGTGGCAATGGCTTAGCACGCCTTCCTGTGCCGGAATTCACGACTGTCTCGCAAGTGCGCACCGTCCTGTCCTGGCCAATGTCAACCGCTAGACTGAGGGCATGCCAGTCCTGAATCCGAGCGTCTTGCGGGTCGCCTTGCCGCTGCCGCTGCCCCGCCTGTTCGACTACCTCGCGCCGCCCGGCGATCCGGTCGGCGCGCATTGGATCGGTCGGCGCGTGCGCGTGCCGTTCGGCCACGGCGAACACTGCGGCGTGGTCGCGGCGATCGGTCCGCCGGAGCAGGCCGGGCTGGTGCTGAAGTCGGTCCTGTCCAGCGCGGACGACCAACCCCTGTTGGCCGGGGAACTGTTCGACAGCCTGCGCTGGGTCGCCCGTTACTACCATGCGCCGCTCGGCGAAGTGCTGGCGACCGCGCTGCCGGTGGCGCTTCGGGCCGGACAACAGCTGCCGGACACGCGCGCCCATGCCTGGGCCCTGTCCACCATCGGGTGCGAGAGCTGGTCCCGGTTGCGCCAGAACACCTCGACCCGCCGACTGGCCGAGCGCCTCCGGCGTTCGCCCGCGAGCGAGGACCAGCTCGACGACGAATTCGAAGACTGGAGAACGCCGGCGCGCGCGCTGGCCAAGCGCGGCCTGGTCGAACGCGTCGACCTCGCGCCGGCAAGCGTGCCGCCCGGCCATGCCGGCGACGGCCCGGACCTGATGCCGGCGCAAGAAGCGGCCCTGGCGCAATTGCGCGCCGGTCGCGGCTTTCGCGCCCTGCTGCTCGAGGGCATCACTGGCAGCGGCAAGACCGAGGTCTACCTGCAAGCGATCCGCGATTGCCTCGCCGCCGGCAAGCAGGCGCTGGTGCTGGTGCCGGAAATCGGCCTGACGCCGCAGACGCTGGCGCGTTTTCGCGCGCGCCTGGGCGTGCCGGTGCACGCGGCGCATTCAGGCCTGCCCGACGGCGAACGCGCGCGCGCCTGGACGGCGATGTGGCGCGGCGAGGGGCGGGTGCTGGTTGGCACGCGTTCGGCGGTATTCACGCCGCTGCCCGAACCGGGACTGATCGTGATCGACGAAGAACACGACGGCAGCTACAAGCAGCAGGACGGCGTCCGCTACCACGCCCGCGACCTGGCCCTGGTGCGCGGCAAGGCCCTGGACGTGGCGGTGCTGCTGGGCAGCGCCACGCCCTCGCTGGAATCGCTGCACCAGGCGCTGCGAGGTCGCGCCAGCACACTGCGCCTGCCTCTGCGGCCGGGCAGCGCGCGACCGCCGCGGGTGCGCGTGCTGGACATGCGCAAGCGCGTGCTCAGCGGCGGCTTGTGCAGCGAGGCGGTCGAGGCGGTCGCCGCCTGCCTGGCGCGCGGCGAGCAGGCACTGGTGTTCAAGAACCGCCGTGGCTACGCGCCAGTGCTGCTCTGCCACGACTGCGGCTGGAGCGCGACCTGCAAGCGCTGCGACTCGGCGATGACCCTGCACGGCGCCGGCCGCCGCCTGCTCTGCCATCACTGCGGCGCGCGCGCGGCACGACCGCCGGCCTGCCCGGATTGCGGTGGCCTGGCCTTGCAGGCGCAGGGCGTCGGCACCGAGCGGCTGGAAGAGCTGTTGCAGGCGCGGTTTCCCGATGTGCCGGTGCTGCGGATCGATCGGGAGACGACCCGGCGCCGGGGCGAGCTGGAAGAAAAACTGAAACAGTTTGGCGACGCTTCCGGCGTGTTGATCGGGACCCAGATGCTCGCCAAGGGTCACGACTTGCCGCGGCTGACCCTGGTGGTCGTGGTCGGCGTGGACGAGGGCCTGTTCTCGGCCGACTTCCGCGCCAGCGAGCGACTCGCGCAGTTGCTGGTGCAGGTCGCTGGTCGCGCGGGGCGCGCGGCGTTGCCGGGCGAGGTGCTGCTGCAGACCCACCATCCG
>JANYBA010000063.1 GCA_025360985.1 Gammaproteobacteria bacterium
CAGCGCGTCGTCCTGCGAGTACGGGGTGAAGTAGCCGATGTCGTACCAGGAGTTGTAGTGCAGGAAGGTGCGGAACGGGTGCGCGCGCTCGTTTTCCAGATAGGCCATAAAGCCGCGGCGGAGTTGCCCTGTCGGCGCCACGCCCAACACCGCCGCATAGTCGGCGGCGACGTTGGCGCGCAGCGGCAGCGCCCGCCGCAGCTGCGCGGTGGCGCGGCCGGCGATCACGCGAGCGCTCGCCATCGGCTGTTCGAACGCGAAGAATTCATCGCCGTCGACGATCGGCGAACCGTCGGTGGTGCCGTCGACGAAAGCGTCGGCCAAGCCGAGGTCGATCAGCGTCAACCGGTCGAGGTCGAAATCGGTCGGCGCCTGCAAGCGGAATTCCTCACGCACGTAGTTGCCGTCGTCGCGCAGTTGCGCCGTCCATTGCACGACCAGGCCACTGGCGGCATCGGCCAAACGCGCTTGCAGTTGCACGCCGGCATGGCGTTCCGCGGCGCGCGCGGCGCCCATGTTCGCGACCATCGGCGCGCAGGTCGGTTGGCCTTCAAGACGCAACGAACTCGCCGGCACCGGTGTCTTGCTGTCGCGCAGCTGCAGGTCGAAGAGCTCGCCATCGAGCACGCGCGTGCGGCCGCTGAAACGGTTGTCCAACGCCGCCGGCTTGAGCGCGCCGCCTGCGATGGCGACCACGAAGCGCAGCGCGCCGTTGGTGAGCTCGGCGTCCCGGGGGCCGACCTGGCAATGGGCCGCTCCCGGCGCGCTCGGCAGCCACGGTGGGGAAGCGCTGGCCTGGACCGGCAGCGACGCGAACAAGGCGAGCAGGAATAGGCGCATCGGTGACAGAGTCCGGCGGGAGCGGGCGGTTAGGGTGTCATAGTTGCGGGTCTCGGCCTATCCATGAGAAGTACCCACTGCCCAGGAGTCGCAATGAATCCCGTCTTCCCATGTTTCCGCCTTACCGCGCTGACGCTCGCCTGTGCAATTTCCTTACAGGCCCATGCGCAAGCGATGACCGAATCGGGCGTGCCCGCCGCGCTCACCCAAGCCGCCGACCACCAGCGCGCCGACTATCGCCAGCAGCAATGGCAACGATTGGCCGCCAAGTCCGATCGCGACAGCTTGATCGCCGCGGTGCTGCTCGGCATGCCCTACGAATTGGGCACGGCGGACGAATCGCAACCGCAACCGCTCGCCGGCCACGACAAAGTCGAGCAACGTCTGGCGCAGGCCTACGGCAAGGATCCGCTGGTCGCATTCACCCTGGCCCTGTCCTGCCAGATCCCCGGCGCGGCCTGCACGGATTCTTCCCGCTACGATGCGCTGGTTCGCCTCGCGCCGGACAACGCCGTGCACTGGCTGATGCTGCCCAACGGCGGCGCGCCCAACGATGCGCAGCTACATGCGGCGGCGAAGGCCACGCAGGCGGACACGCATCTTCGGGAAATGCTGGCCATCGTTCGTACGGCCTTGGCCGGACAAAAAGCGTTGTCGGTGCCAGAGGGCGTCGATGCCGGCGACTTGGCCTTGTTGCTGCGTCGCGATACCACCGACCAGGTACCGCTGCCCCTCTTCCGCGCCGTGGTTCGCCTATGCAAGACGCCGGCGGTTGCACAACGCGAGGAATGCATCGAAGTCGGCCGACGCCTGGAAGCCGACCGCAGCGGCAGCATTCTTTCGCGCATGATCGGCAGCACCATGGTGCGCCGGCTGATCAAGGGCACGCCGGAAGAAACGGCGGCCAAGCAGTTGCGCCGTGAGTACGTCTGGATGAGCGAGCAGTTGGACGGCAGCCCGCGTCCGTATCTGGAGCGCGTGCAAGCCGACGCCGCCTCTCTAGGAGAATGGACCGCCTGGCAGCGAGCCACCGATCGACTGGTCGGGCGCCACACCCCGCCAGCGGATTGGCTACCGAAGAACCCGCAATCGTTGTTGTTATCCGAGGAACGCAGCCCAGCCCCGGCCAAGTAGACTGCCGTGACCGCGAGGTCATCGGTCTATGGCAGTGTTCCCTACCACCCGCTGGAGTTTGATTCGGGCCAGCGAACGCTCGGACGCCGACGTAGCCGCGGCCTGGGGCGAACTGGTGCGCGGCTACCGGCCGGCCATCGTCGGTTTCTTTCGCCGCAGCGCCCTGGCCAGCGAGGCCGAGGATCAGGCACAGGAGTTCCTGCTGCGTTCGATGCGCGATGGCTGGTGGGCACGCGCCGACCCGGAGGTCGGCAGTTTTCGCCGCTTCCTGCTGGTGTTGTTGAGGCGTTTCCTGGCGATGCAGCGCGAAGCCGGCCATCGCCGTTTCGAGGTCAACGCCGTCGCGGCGGAAGAAGTGGCTGGCGAAGATTCTCCGGAAAGAAGCTTCGACCTCGAATTCGCCCTGTGCCTGACGCGCAACGCCATGACCCAGTTGCGCGCCGAGTACGAAGCCTCCGATCGCGGCGAATTGTTCGACGCCCTGCAACCCTGGTTGGCCGAAGCACCGGAACATGGCGAGCTGGCCGCGCTCGGCACCCGGCTGGAGGTCGCGCCGAACACGCTGGCGGTGCAGCTCAAGCGCTTGCGCCTGCGTTTTCAGAAAGCGGTGCGCGCGGTCTTGTTGGAATTGTGCGTGGACGCTGAGCATGCGTCCGCGGATTTGGATGCCCTGCGCGCCGTGCTTGGCGCGAACGGAGCGGGCGCATGATTCTTCCCGGGCCCGATCTGCTGGAGGTGGCGCGCCTGGGCTTTTCCCAGCCGGCCTCGAGCGAGGCGATGCTCTGGGAAAATCTCGACCTCGACGATCCCGAGGATCGCCGCTTCGGCGATTACGAATTGCTCGAGCGGATCGGCCGCGGCGGCATGGGCGTGGTGTTCCGCGCCCGGCAATTGAGTCTGAATCGCGAGGTCGCGGTGAAATTCATCGTCGGCGGGCTGGCCGCCGATCCGCATGCGGTCGCCCGCTTCCTGGACGAAGCGCGCGCCGCCGCGCGGCTGAATCATCCGAACATCGTGCCGGTGTTCGAGGTCGGCACGGTCGACGGCATGCATTTCTTCTCGATGCCGCTGCTGCGCGGCCAGACCCTGGCGCAGCGCATTGCCAATGCACGAATGCCGACCAAGGAATGCGTCGACTTGTTGCTCAAGCTCGGCGCCGCGGTCGAGTACGCGCATAGCCTGGGTCTGCTGCATCTCGACCTGAAACCGGCGAATGTCTTGTTCGACGAACATGGCCAGCCGCTGATAGGCGACTTCGGCCTGGCCCGGCAAATGGACGCAGCCGGCGGCGTCGACGCGCAGGAAGTGTCGGGCACGCTGGAATACATGGCGCCGGAACAGCGCGCGGACGGTTCGCACCGATTGACCACGCGCACCGACGTCCTTGCGCTCGGCGCGATCCTGCACGAACTGCTGGCCGGCAATGCGCCGATGGATCCGGATCTCGCGGCCATTTGCCGCACGTGCCTTCAAGCAAGCCCGGAGAATCGTTACCCGACGGTTGCGGAGCTCAACGCCGACCTGGCGCGATTCCGCGATGGCAACGACGTCAGCGTGCGCGCTCCCGGCTGGTGGCAACGCGGCGTGCGCAGTCTCCGCCGACATCCGGCGATTGCGCTAGCCACCGCGGCGGCGCTGGTCATGTTGCTGATCGGCCTGGCGGCGACCAGTTGGCAATGGCGACAGGCCGATGTGGCGCGCGCACGAGCGCAACAACTCGCCGGCCTGATGGCGGCGGCCTTTCCGACCGGCGAACAGCTGCGCGACGAACAACTGCCCAGCGCCCGCAATGCAGTGGCCTGGCTCAAGCAGCACACGGCCAACGATCCGACCGCGCAACGCGCCGTGCTCACCGCCTTCCGGCAAGCGCTGGTCGCCGAACACAAAGGCGACGCGGTGACGGCGCTGTTCACCGAAATCGTCGACCAGTTCGGCGAGGACTACCGGCAGACGCAGGTCGAGCGCCTGGCGAAGAAAGGCGACCGCGACAGCCTGATCGCGGCGGCCTTGATCGGCCTGCCGCGTGGCGCGATGGTCGCGAGCGCCGCGCACGCCGCCGTCTTGCGGCGCCTGTTCGAGCAACATCGCGACGATGAACTCGCGCTCTACGTCGTGGCGCTGGCCTGCCATGTCCAGTCGCAACCCTGTCTGCATCCGGAATACTTCGCTCGCCTGACCGAACGCTTCCCCGGTAATGCCGTGAACTGGGTGCTGGTTCCGAGCGGCGCCAGGCTGAGCGATCGCCAGGTGGCCGCGCACGTCCTGAATGCGGCCGGTGCGCATGCGTTCGACGACCGTGGCGCGGCATTCGCCGGACTGTTGCGCAAGGCCTTGCGCGACCAGCCGGTGCCGGAGTCGATCCTGGAGCCGATGCAAGCCGTGCTGAGCGAATCCGAGGTGGCGCCGCGCTTGCGCCGCAATGCCGTCGACAGCGCGCCGCTGCCCATGCATCGCGATGTCATGATTGTGTGCAAGCCGGCCAGTGTCGCCGCGCTTCGGATCGGCGGATTGCGCGATGCCTGCGGCGCCTTCGCGCGCAAGGGCATGCACTCGCCGGGCGCATCGATCCTGGCGCGGATGATCGGAAGCGCAATGTTGCGACGGCTCTACAAGGGCACGGCGCTGGCAGCCGAGGCCATCGAATACCGTCGCCAATACGTTTGGCTGAGCGAACAGGTCTGGCCGGATTTCGCCAGCGAACCCACCAACGCCGAGCAGATCCAGCAGGACGTCGCCCGGTACGGCGAATGGGAGGCCTGGCAACGCCAGGCCGATCGCATGGGCAAGCCACGCAGGCCGCCGCCGGGATGGCAGCCGGCGAATACGCAGACGCTGTTGCTGGCCGAGGATCGGAAGCCGGCGGCGCCGGCACCTTCGGCGAAATAGTTGGCGCGCCTGCCTTCGGAGGGCGGTTGTCAGGCAATGTCCAAATCATCGCACTTGGGTGCGAATCGGCGATATTCCGCGTGGAGAGTGCGTTTTCTCGACTGAAATTCCGCCGTGAAGCAGACGCTCGCAGCAGACTTTTGCAGGTTGAAATCGAACAATTGGCGCAATGCTTGGCACGAAGCCTTTTCCCCGTCGGCCATGCATCTGAGTGCTGCCCTCTCGATGAGTTGAACCCTCGAATGAGCAACCGCTTCAAGTTGCCGCGACCAAGACCAATTTGGCTGTGTATCGAATACTAGACATTACATAAGCAATGTAGTATTTTCCATACATGGACGAAGTGACCCTGCTTGCTCGATTTGGCACCGCAATGCGGCGACTACGGCAGGCGCGTGGCCTGACGCAAGCGGCGGTGGCCGCACGCGCCGGAGTTCCGCGTCTGAAGGTAATCCAGGCTGAGCGAGGCGATGGTTCAGTCTCGGTCGGTGCCTATGCCCAGATCGCCAGCGCGCTGGGCGCCGAGTTCACCTTGCTGCCCGCCAAGCGCCCGACGCTCGACGAAGTCCGGGAGCTGCTGGCCCATGGCTGAGTTGGCTGGCGTCCGACATGTCCGTGTTTCGACCCCGCAAGGAGACAGCGGCGTGCTGTCCTTCGAGGATGGACGCTATTTATTTACATACGCGCTGGACGCTCCTCAGTCAGCAGACATCAGTCTGCTGATGCCGCATCGGGCGGATCAGTACGCCAGCCCGACCTTGCACCCGATCTTCCAGATGAATCTGCCGGAAGGCTACGTCCTGGAGCAGTTGCGCAATCGCCTCGCCAAGGCGACGCCACTCGATCCCATGCTGCTCTTGGCCCTGACCGGCCGCGAGGCTGCAATCGGACGTGTACGGGTTGAAGCACCGGAGCTGGAGGCCGCCCTCGGCGAGGGCCGACGCACAGGCAAGGGCGAAAACCTGACAAGCATCCTCGCGTGGGATGGTGCCGAGGATCTTTTCAACGCGTTGGCCCAGCGCTACCTCTTCCGCACCGGCGTTTCCGGAGTACAGCCGAAAGTGCTGGTGCCGGAGCTGCCGGAATCGGCTGCTGCGGGCAAGGCCTCGCTGACGACATCCGACTTGATCGTGAAGAGTGGCGGCGCGGAGTTCCCGGGTTTGGCCGTGAACGAATACGTCTGCATGTCGGCGGCAAAGGCGGCCGGGTTGCCGGTGCCCGAGTTCCACCTCTCGGACAACCACCAGCTGTTCGTGATGCGCCGCTTCGATCGCCTGCCCGATGCCAGCTCGTTGGGCTTCGAGGATATGGCGGCCCTGATGGGCAAGGGCACGACAGAGAAATACGACAGCAGCTACGAACGAGTAGCTCGCTGTGTCGAACTGTTCTGTGCCGAGGACCACCACGTCGCCGGACTCGCGCAACTGTTTGACCAGGTGGCCCTGTCCTGCATCCTCGGCAACGGCGATGCGCACCTGAAGAATTTCGGCGTGCTGTACTCCGACCCGAGTCAAAACGATGTCCGGCTGGCCCCGGCCTACGACATCGTCAACACCACGGCTTATATTCGCGACGATCAGTTGGCCCTGACCCTGGGCGGGTCCAGGAGCCTGTTCGCGTCCCGGTTGCATTTGTTTGAGTTCGCCGGCCGGTGTCGCATTGCCGAACCCGCCGTCCGGATAACCCGATTGCTTGAGGCTGTCGAAAGTGTGCTCGGACACGAGCGGAATTTGCTTGCGACTGTTCCCGACGTGCGCACAGCGCTCAAGGAATCGTTCGATGGGTTTGCCAGTCTATTTGAGCGCAAACATGCTTCGAAGTAACTTGGCGCGATCGATTGTTTATTCACGCTAGATTTAGGCGCTGTTTGAATCAAGTACCTGATATCCCATCGATCGATAGCCGCGCTGCCGCTTTTCCCACATCCGAACGAGTGCCGGGTGGCCGGAATCGACAAAGTCGAGGATCCAAACGTCGACTTTGCCCGCATGTTCGCGGTGCAATCGCCCGGCATACTGCTGAAGCGTGCCCTTCCATGAGATCGGCATGGCCAACACCAGCGTGTCGAGTGGCGGATGGTCGAAGCCCTCGCCGACCAGCTTGCCAGTGGCGAGCAGGACGCGGGGCGCGTCGGGAGGCAGCGCGCTCAGTTCATCAATTTGTGTGCCGCGTTTTTTCTTCGACATGCGGCCGTGCAAGGTGAACAAATGAGGGACTCTGCCATGGAGCAGCGCCTCGATGTCGACCAAATGGTCGAAACGCTCGGTCAGCACCAATACCTTTCGCCCCTGTTCAATGACGCGCTCGATCTGATCGACGATGGCCGCCGTCCGGACAGGGTCGGACGCAAGGTGAAGAAAGACATTCTGGATGCCCGCGGTATCGGGCAGGGCGATCTTATCCGGCCTGAATTGGGGAATTACTTCCATGAGGGACGGTGCGCTCTCTGGGCTCGCGGCGGTGTGCCGTATCGGGCCGCATTGCATAAAGATGATCGGGTGTTGGCCGTCTCGACGCAGGGGTGTGGCGGTCAAGCCATGCACGAACCTGGCCCGGATGCGTTTGAGGATTGCCTCAAACGAGATCGCGGACAAGTGATGGCATTCATCGACGATGACCTGCCCATAGTTCTCGACCAGCGCGCTGATCTCACCCTTTTGAGAGAGCGATTGCATCACCGCGACATCGATAAGACCCGTGGGCTTGGCCTTGCCGCCACCGATGACTCCGATAACGCCCTTGCCGACGCCCAGGAATGACTGCAGGCGTTCCTGCCACTGGCGGAGAAGTTCAGTACGATGAACCAGAACCAGCGTGTTTACGCCACGGCGGGCGATCATGGCCGCAGCGGTCACTGTCTTGCCGAAAGCCGTGGGCGCGCACAGAACGCCGTTATCGCACGCAAGCAAGGCCGCCAGCGCGGCCTCTTGATCGGATCTCAGCGATCCGTGAAAGCTGACGTCCAGAGGCGCACCTGCGAAGCGCTCATCCCGGATGACGCAAGCGATCCCGTTGCTTCGCAGCAGGGATGCCGCCGCGTCCAGACAGCCACGAGGCAGCGCGATGTGCTTGGGATGGTTTTCGGCGCAACCAATGACCCGGGGCTTGTCCCACACGGGGAAGCGCATGGCCTGAGCCTTGTAGAAATCCGGGTTCTGAAAGGCCGCCAGGCGGACCAGGCGATTGGCCAACGGCGGAGTCAACTCGCTCTTCTCGAAATAGAGCAGGTTGGCCAGAGTCAGGTTGACTGAAGCGGGTAGGTCACCCGGCACTTTTCCTGCCGACGGTGTTCGACGCTGCCACGGCTTCGACTCGTCTTCGTCGCCGGCTTCGGCGACATCCAGCGGGTGCGCGCCTCCCGTGGCAAGCTGAAGCGCGGGCTCCAGCTGGCTGGCGGTCATAGGTTGGACCGAGGCGAGAAATGCCCATTGGTCCGGCCAAGGCTTGAATGCGTCGTCCACGAACACGCTGCGGTCCTGGGCGCGCGGCTGCTTCTGAAGCGGAAGCGCAATCAGGTTGCCAAAGCCGCCCTTCGGCATGGTGTCCTGGTTCGGAAAGAGTCGATCATAGGACGACAGGCGCAGTTGAAGTGTTCGCGCGCAGGCATGGCTGATGATCGCCGTTCCAAGGCGCCGGGCCTCCCGGGCCGGCACCGCTGAATTGAAGAATATCCAAGCGTGAGCACCTTTTCCCGAACGCGAGACCTCGAGCGCCACCGGCACATTCAGTGCGCGACAGGACTGGACGAACGCCGCGGCGTCCTTGCGCCATTGGGCCTCATCGAAATCCACTGCCAGGAACCGGCAGGTGTCGTCGGTCAGCAGCGGGTAGACGCCGATGACGTGGCGGCCCACGAGGTGGTCGAAGATCACCTGGTCGGTCAGCGGCAGGAATTTTCGGTTCGGACACTCCGAGCACTTGATGCGCGGCTTCTCGCAGACGCCCGGCTTCCACTCGTTGGCGCAGGCGGGGGCGTATCCGGATTTGCCGGCCTTGTTTTCCCACCGGGTGGGATAAATATCCGTTCGACCGCTGAATAGGCGGCGAAATATTTCGACCTTGGCTTTGGAACTCAGAGCTGAGGTCTCAGGTGCAGAGACGTTGGTGCCCTGTGCAGTGGCTGGCTTTCCCGCCCGCCACTCAATAGCGTGTGCGTCCAGAAGAGCCGCCAGGCGGGCATTTTCCGCCCGTAGCTGTCTCACGGAATCAGTTTCGGTAGTCATCGCCGAATTCCATGATGAATCGGGGCGGGAACCGGAGCCCGAAGGCAATACTCATTTTTCCGACTTCGATTCGCCGATGGGCACGGTGGCGGGCACGAAAAGGGCACGAGGTAGTTGGCGCGCCCGACAGGAGTCGAACCTGTGACCCCCACCTTCGGAGGGTGGTGCTCTATCCAGCTGAGCTACGAGCGCGTTCTAAAGCCTTTCTACAGGTTTCGCCGGGCTGAATTGAGAAAAGGCCCTTCGTGACACTTTACCCGCCTGATTGTCCCCTGAGTACTGCCTTCGGAGGGCAATACTCTATCCAGCTGAGCTACGGGCGCGTGGCCGGCATTCTACCGCAATGGCGCGGGCAGGCCTCCCGGGCTAGCCGCGGGGCCTGTACATGGCGGCGTTGATGCAGGAGAACACGCTTATCAGGAACCAGCCGAAAGGCAGAAGGCTGAGCGTGAGCAGCCACGTCGCGACGAAGGCGACGCTGGCGAACACGAACCAGCCAATCGCCGCCAGCACGCGGCCCTGCACCAGCTGGCCGAGCCCGGGAATGAAGAAACTGCACAGCGCGGCGATGACATTGCCGGTGGAACCCTGGCCTGCGCTCATCGACTTTCGTCTCCTGGGATGACGGCCAGAGAATGGCGACGAAAGCAGCCGCACTCAAGTGCCGTTGGTTGGCCCCGCTGCTAGGCTAGGCGGATGGCCGAGCCCACTCCGACTCTGTTCGAACGCCTGCCCGAGGCCTGGCGCGAGCGCCTGCCGCACTACTGGGCGCTGGTGCGCGGCGACCGTCCGGTCGGCTGGCTGCTGCTGCTGTGGCCGACCTGGTGGGCGCTGTGGCTGGCCGCCGGCGGCGTGCCGCCGCTGGCGACGTTGGCGACCTTCAGCGCCGGGGTCTGGCTGACGCGCTCGGCGGGCTGCGTCGTCAACGACTACGCCGATCGTTGGCTCGACCCGAACGTTGAACGGACCCGCGCGCGGCCGCTGGCGACCGGTGCGGTATCGCCGCGCGAAGCGGGCTGGTTGTTCGTCACGTTGATGTTGGTGGCCTTCGGCCTGGTCTGCCTGACCAACCCGCTGACGATCTTGATGAGCATCGGCGGCGCCTTCCTCGCCGCTTCCTATCCGTTCCTGAAGCGCTACACCTACCTGCCGCAGGTCTACCTCGGCCTGGCTTTCGGCTGGGGCATCCCGATGGCCTACGCCGCGGTGCAAGGCGAGGTGCCGGAACTGGCCTGGCTGCTGTTCCTCGGCAACCTGCTGTGGACCACCGGCTACGACACCTGGTACGCGATGGTCGATCGCGACGACGATATCCGCCTCGGCGCGAAGTCGACCGCGATCCTGTTCGGCGACCTCGACTTGTTCGCGCTCGCCATCCTCTACGGCGGCTTCCTGGTGACGATGGTGCTGTTCGGACGGCGCGCGGAACTCGGCGTCAACTACTACGTCGGCCTGGCGGTGGCGGCGGGCTTCATCGCCTACCAGTTCGTGGTCGGCCGCGACCGCGGGCGCGAACATTGCTTCACCGCCTTCCGCAACAACCAATGGGTCGGGCTGGCGGTGTTCGCCGGCATCGCGCTCGCCTTGCTCAAATGAA
>JANYBA010000070.1 GCA_025360985.1 Gammaproteobacteria bacterium
GAACGCTTCCGCCGAACCGAGCGCGCGTCCGCCGGAAACAACTTTACTTGCACTCTGGAGGTCGGGGCGATCGGACTTGCCCTGCTGCAGCCCGACGAAACGCGTATGCGTGGGCAGCGTCACGTTGACGCTCGCGCCTTCGATGCCGGCGCTGCCGCCGTCACCCGCTGCCGGCCACGACGCCGTGCGTACGGTCGCGACGACGGTCTGGTCGGCGGGCGCGGTCACGGAAATGATGGCGTTACCGGCGTAGATCGGCCGCTTGAAGGAATGCGCGCCATCGACCGCCATGATGTCGGACACCTGGGCGACGCCGAGCAGCGCGGCGATGCAGGGCATCAGGTCCTTGCCGAAAGTCGTGCTCGGACCGAGCACGTGCGTGTAGTCGGCGGCCAGATCTGCAACTTGCGGCGCCAGCACCTGCGCCAGCGCGTGCGCATTGGCGGAATTGGCGACGGCCAGCACCTTGTTCACGCCGGCGATCTGCGCGGCTTGCGCGGCGACCGCATCGGGCGCGTCGGACAGCACGACGATATCGATGCTCTCGGCGTTGAAGGCTTTCGCGCAGGTGACGCAACGCGCGGTCGACGGATTGAGCTTGCCGTCGAGATGCTCGGCGATGATCAGTACCTTGCTCATGCCAGACCCCTAGCCTTCAAGGCGGCGACCAATTCGGCGACGTCTTTCACCATCACGCCCTTGCTGCGCTTCGGCGGCGGCGCGTAGTTCGTTGTTTTCAGATGGTCGCCGGATGCGACGCCGAGGTCGGCGAACGGAATCGTCTCCATGGGCTTGCTCTTGGCCTTCATGATGTCGGGCAACTTGATGAAGCGCGGCTCGTTGAGGCGCAGGTCGGTGGTTACCACCGCCGGCAGGTCGACTTCCAGCGTCTCCAGGCCGGCGTCGACTTCGCGCGTGACCGTGGCCTTGTCGCCATTGAGCTCAAGCTTGCTGGCGAAGGTCGCCTGCGGACGGCCCCACAGGGTCGCGAGCATCTGGCCGGTCTGGTTGCTGTCGTCGTCGATGGCCTGCTTGCCCAGGATCACCAGGCCCGGCTGTTCCTTCTCGACCAATTTCAGCAATGCGCGCGCCGCGGTCAGCGGTTGCACAGCGTGATCGGCAACAACATGGATGGCGCGGTTGGCGCCCATCGCCAGGCCATTGCGCAAATGCGCCTGGCAATCGGCCGGGCCGATCGTCGCGACCACGACTTCGGTGGCCAAGCCCTTGTCGCGCAGGCGCAGGGCCTCTTCCAGGGCGATTTCGTCGAAGGGATTGGCCGAAAGCTTGACGCCGTCGGTGACTACGCCCGAGCCATCGGGCTTGACCTGGATGCGGACGTTGTAGTCCACCACCCGCTTGTATGCGACCAGTATCTTCATGGGGCCGGAATCTGCAGAAAACGAGCAGCAATTCTACCCGCTACTGCCGGTCCGGCCCAGCCTCAGGCCGCGGGCACGACTCAACCCGCCAGGCGCTGCACCAGGCTGGCGGCGAAGCGATCGGCCGAGCCGTCGCTGTAGGGGAAGAACAACGAGGGCTCGGTCAGCTCGAGTTCGAGCAGGACCGGGCTGCCATCGGCGGCGCGGATCAGGTCGACGCGGGCGTAGGCCAGAGGTTCCTTCGACAAGGCGGCGAGCGCAGCCTTGGCCACCGCCAGTTCGTCCTTGCCCGGGGTGCGCGGCGTGATCTTCTCCGGCGCGAACAGGGCCCGGGTCGGCCCTTCGCCGCGGTTGAGCAGGGCGCCCTTGCGGATGGCGTGGCTGAATTCGCCATTGAAGAACATCAGCGCCGTCTCGCCGGCTTCGTCCACCGAGGCGAGGTAGGGCTGCATCAGCACGCTGCGGCCAGCATCGAGCAGGCGGGCGACGTGATGAGCGGCCTCCACGCCCTGTTCGCGGCCGTAGCGCTGGGCGTCGCGGGAACCGGCGCCGATCGCCGGCTTGATCACGAATTCGCTGGCGTCCGGGAATTCCTCCAGGAAATGCCGCAGCGCCGCCGGCGCGTCTTCGCCGGGCTCGGCGAAGCGGCTGGGCACGATCGGCACGCCGGCCTTGGCCAAGTCGGCAAGGTAATGCTTGTCGGTATTGCGGCGAATGATGTCGAGCGGATTTAGCAAGCGCGTCTTCGCGCTCGTTTGCCCGGCCCAGTCGAGGAATTCCGGCAGGCGCTCGCTGTAGTCCCAGGCCGATCGCAACAGCGCGGCGTCGAAGCGCGCCCAGGACACGCTCGGATCGTCCCAGGCCAGGATCGGCGCCTGGGCACCGGCGCGCCGCAAGGCGTCCTGCAGCGGCGCGAGGTCTTCGTCGAGCGCGAAGGCGGCGATGGCGGTGACGAGGGCGATTTTCACGAGGCTATTTTTGCACACCCGTGCAGTCGTAGGAGGCCGCTTGCGGCCGAATCGGGCCCAAGGGCCCTCCTACGGAGAGGCCATCATCCTTTGCACCCACAACGCGTACATCGCGCCAGACGGATGCAAGCCGTCGTCGGCGAGCATGCGCTCCTCGGCGCCGTGCTGGCGGCTGACGGGGGTGATGTCGATCCAGTGCGCGCCGTGTTCAAGCGCGACTTCGCGGTTGACGGCGTTGAAGCGGTCGATTTCGCGGGCGATCAAGGCGCGGTCGCGGCCGGAGGAACGCGCGAATGGGGTCACGCCCCAGTCCGGGATCGACAGCACCCAGACATGCGCGGCGAGGCCGTCGGCGAGCTTGACCGCGCGAACGAGCAAGGCGGAAAACTCGGCGCGGTAGTTGCCAAGATCGCGGCCGCGGTACTGGTTGTTGACGCCGATCGACAGGCTGATCCGATCCCAGTGGCCGAGCGGCTCGGCCGCGTTCATGGCGGTCGCGAGCTCGTCGGTGGTCCAACCGGTGCGGGCGATGATCTTCGGCGTGGCGATCTCGACGCCCTGGCGGCGCAACGCCTTGCACCATTGTTCGGGCCAGCGCGAATACTCCGGCACGCCTTCGCCGATCGTGTAGGAATCGCCGAGCGCGAGGTAGCGCAGGGGTTTCGCCGCCACCGGGCCGGCCGAAAGGCTCACGGCCAGGCTCATCGCCAACACCAGGCTAAGCCACGGCCGCATGGCGGCGCGCGGCGGCGTCGGCGTAGCGGCCGAGCAGGGCGTCGATGCGGCGGAACACTTCCCGCATCATCGCTGCCTCAGGCAGCAGGGTCACGCGGAAATGGTTGCGGTAGCGGACGTTGAAGCTCGAACCCGGCACCACCAGCACGTCTTCGGATTCCATCAGTTCGAGCGCGAAGCGATGGTCGTCGAAACCTTCCGCCGCCAGGCCCGTCACTTCCGGAAAAGCGTAGAGCGCGCCGGCCGGCGCGACCAGATTCAGGTGCTCGCTGGCGGCGCAGGCGTCGATCACCGCGCGCCGCGTTTCGTACAGGCGACCGCCTTCCAGGCACAGCGGCGTGATCGTGTCAGGGCCCGACAATGCCGCCGGCACCGCGTACTGGCCGGGCACGTTGGCGCACAGGCGCAGGGCGCCGAGCAGGTCCATGGCGTGGTGGTAATCGCCCAGGCGCATCGCCTCGCCGGACAACACCGCCCAGCCGACGCGCCAGCCGCAGGCGCGGTGCACCTTCGACAGGCCGCTGAAGCTGAGGCAGGGATGGTCGCCGGCCAGCGGCGCCAGCGGTTGGAAAGCGGCGCCGTCGTAAGTGATGCCGTCGTAGATCTCGTCGGCCATCAGCAGCAGGTCGTGGCGCACCGCAATTGCGACCAACTGCTCGAGCAATTCGCGCGGATAGACCGCGCCGCTGGGATTGTTCGGATTGATGATCACCAGGGCGCGGGTGCGCGTCGTGACCAGCGATTTGACCTGGACCGGGTCGGGCAGGAAGCCGTTTTCCGGCCGGCAATCGTAGTGCACCGCCTTGCCGTCGTTGAGAATGGTCGCGGCCGTCCACAGCGGATAGTCCGGACTCGGGATCAAGACCTCGTCGCCGGGATTGAGCAGGGCGCGCAAGGAAATGTCGATCAGCTCGCTGACGCCGTTGCCGACGAACACGCGTTCCGGCGTCGCGTTCGGCGTGCCGCGCTGCTTGTAGTGCGCAGAAATAGTGCCGCGCACCGAGGGCAGGCCCTGCTGGTGCGTGTAGGGATCGGTGTTCGGCAGGTTGTCGGCGATGGCCTGTTGCAGGTGCTCGGGCGCGCGGAAACCGAAGGCACCCGGGTTGCCGATGTTGAGCTTGATGAGCTTGCGGCCCTGGGCTTCGAGTTCGAGTGCGCGCCGGGCCAGTTCGCCGCGGATTTCGTAGCGGACTTCGGACAGGCGTTCGCGGGTGACCAGACGATGGGAGGACATGGGGAAAGGAGGAATGAAAACTGCCGCCGAGACTACCGGAAAGCGCTAGAGCTTTGTAGGAGCGATGGAAATCGCGACCAAGATCGCCACATACCGGTCGCGATTT
>JANYBA010000077.1 GCA_025360985.1 Gammaproteobacteria bacterium
TTGCTTTTGTGACCGGTGTCGGCGCCGACGCACTGAACCTCATTTCCGGCAACGGCCAGGCGGGCGCGGACGGAACCAGCGGCACGCAGCCGCTGGTGGTGGAAGTGCGCGACGCGGCCGGTGCCGTGGTCGCCGGTCGCACGATCAACTGGACGTCCATCGCGGGCGCGACGGCACCCCAGGCCGGCTCCAGCGTGACCGGCGCCAATGGCCGCGCGAGCATGGGCTTCACCTACGGCCCGCTGCCGAGTTCGACCATCACCGCGACCGATGCGAGCAACGGCCACACGACCGTCTTCACGCTCACGACCGCGGTCAACCAGGGCCACGCCACGATCGTTTCCGGCGATGGCCAGACCGGACCGCCCGGATCAACTGGCCAGCCGATCGTGATCCGAATGTTCCATGGCGACGGCACGCCGATGGTGAACTCGCCCAACCAGATCGCCTGGAGCGTGCTGTCCGGTCCGGCAACGTTGATCTCCGCGGCCACCGGCACCAATGCCAGCGGCGACGTGACCGCAACGTTCAACTTCGGCGCGACGCCTGGAACGAGCATCATCCAGGCCCACGATCCGAACAACACGAACGGCCAGTTCATCCAGATCACGGTCGTCACCCTGGCGAACAACCAGACCCTCGCCATCGTCAGCGGCAACAACCAGACCCTGATCGGCGGCGCGGTTTCGGCACCGCTGGTCGTGCAGTTGAAGGACTTCAGCAACGCACCGGTGGCCGGCGCCACGATCAACTGGTCGGCTACCAACGGGCATCTGACGTCCGCGACCAGCGTCACCGACGCGAGCGGCAAGGCGAGCAACACGGTGTCCGCGACCGGCACCGCGCCGGTCACGGTGCAGGCCAGTTCGACACGCGCGAACGCGGCGGTCACCTTCAACTTCAGCGCCGGCCTGGTCACCCTGCCCGGACTGACGCCGGCGCAGTCGGCCACCGCCGGCGCGCTCGACAACGCCTGCCCCGCGCTCGCGAACAAGCCCAACCTCACGCCGCAGGAAGCCGATCTGCTCGCGCAGTGCCAAGCGCTGGCCGCGTCAACCAGCGTCAATACCGGCGCCACCGTCAACGCGCTCAACCAGTTGGTTTCGAAGTCGGCGCAGGTGCAGTCCACCTCGGCTTCGGTCGCTGCGGTGACGCAGTTCCAGAACATCGATGCGCGTCTGGCGGTGCTGCGCAGCGGCTCGGGCGGTGGCAACCAGGGCGGCGTTTCGCTGGCCGGGCTGGCGTTCAACAACGGCAGCGGACTGTTGCCGTTCGGCAACCTGTTCAACGGATTCCTCGCCGCGAACGACAAGGGCAAGGATTCAGCGTCCGACGCCGGCTTCAGCAAATGGGGCGTGTTCGTCACCGGCACGCTCGGCCACGGCGCGGCGCGACCGGGCACGGTCACGCCCGGCTACGCCTTCGACACCAACGGCCTGACCTTCGGCATCGACTACCGCAAGCAGGACAACTGGATCTTCGGCGCGGCGCTGGGCTATTCGCGGCAGGACACCGACCTGGCGCAGTCGCAGGGCAGCGTGGGCATGACCGGCTACAGCCTGTCGGCCTACAACACGTACACGTTCAAGAAGAACTGGTACGTGGACAGCGTGCTGACCTTCGGCCACAACAGTTTCAATCTCAGCCGCCGCATCGATTACACGCTGCCCCTGCCGGGCGGCACCAGCATGATCGTCCACCAGACGGCCACCAGCCATCCGGGCGGCAGCTATCACGAAGCGGCGCTGACCTTTGGAGGCGATTTTCACAAGGATGCGTGGAACTTCAGTCCCTACGGCCAGGCGATCTGGAGCCGGCTCGGCTTCGACGCTTACCAGGAGACGCTGCAGAACGGGCCCGGCAGCGGCCTCGGGCTGGCGGTGGATTCGCGCAGCGTCAACGGGCTGACCAGCATCCTCGGCGCCCGCGTGTCCTACAGCCACAGTTCGAGCTGGGGCGTGCTGCTGCCGACCGCGTCGCTTGAGTGGAACCACGACTTCAAGAGCGACCCGCAGGCGATCACCGCGCAATTCATCTTCGATCCCAGCCACACGCCGATCCGGATCGTCGGCGATGCTACCGATTCGGACTGGTTCCGGATGGGGTTGGGCCTGTCTGCGATGTTCGCGCAGGGACGCTCGGCCTTCGTGCTCTACGAGCGCACGCTCCAGCGCAATGGCCTGAGCCAGTACAACGTCTCGCTGGGGCTGCGGCTGGAATTCTGATCGCCTACGCCGCGATGGCTGGAAACAAGACCGGCGCTCTAGGGCG
>JANYBA010000097.1 GCA_025360985.1 Gammaproteobacteria bacterium
AGGTGGAATTGGTGCATATCGTTCGCCCGGAGGATTCCTACCCGGCGCTCGAGGAGCTTACGGGTCACGCCGAGGCGGTGCTCAAGGCCTTGGAGCTGCCGTACCGGGTGATCGCCCTGTGCGCCGGCGACACGGGATTCAGCGCGGCCAAGACCTACGATCTCGAGGTGTGGCTGCCCTCGCAGCAGCGTTACCGCGAGATTTCCTCCTGCAGCAACTGCGAAACCTTCCAGTCCCGCCGACTGCAGGCGCGCTGGCGCAATCCGGCCACCGGCAAGCCGGAACTCGTACACACCTTGAACGGCTCCGGCGTCGCCGTCGGCCGTGCCCTGGTGGCCGTGATGGAGAACTACCAGAACGCCGACGGCAGCATCACCGTGCCCGAGGCGCTGCGCCCGTACATGGGCGGAGCTGCCTCGGTCTGAGGCGGGTCATGCCGCCAGCGGCAGCGGCTGCGGAATCGCTGCGCGCGCAGCTGCCAGGGCCTTGACGCGATGGTCGGGCGAAAAGGCCAGGCCTTCGGCGGTGACGAATTCGATGTCGGTGACGCCGAGGAAGCCGAACAGGAAGCGCAAATAAGGCTCGACGAAGTCGCTGGCCGCGCCCGAGTGGAGGCCACCGCGTGTGCTGGCGACGATGATCTTCTTGCCTCCGGCCAAGCCCTGCGGCCCTTTCTCGGTGTAACGGAAAGTCCGGCCAGTCACCGAAATCCGGTCGATCCAGGCCTTCAGGGTCGACGGAATCGAGAAGTTGTACATGGGCGCGCCGATCACGACGACGTCGGCGGCGAGGAATTCCGCCATCACGCGCTCGGCTTCGGCGGCGGCTGCCGGATCGGCCTTGGCGAGGGCGGAACCGTCCAGATGCGGCAGGGGCTGGCTATCCAGGTCGCGGTACTGGCGTTGCAGGCCCGGGACGGCGTCCTGCCAGCGCGCGGCGATGGCAGCGGTCAGTTCGCGGCTGGCCGAGTGCTCGCCGAGGATGCTGGAATCGATATGAAGGTGTTTCATCTTGCTTTCCCGAATGGGCTCCGGCCTGGGCCGGCGTGGGGACAAGATAGGCGTTGCAAATATGAAGATAAATAGCTATAAATATTACGTCGTGTTCCACTGATAGGATGATGGAGGCCCCGTGCAGGATCTCAACGATTTGCAGTTCTTTGCCATGGTCGTCGAGCACGGGGGCTACGCCGCTGCCGAGCGCGCGTCGGGGATTCCCAAGTCGCGTCTGAGCCGCCGGATCAGCCAGCTGGAAGGCGACCTGGGTGTGCGCCTGCTGCAGCGGTCCACCCGCAAATTCTCCGTCACCGACGTTGGCCAGAGCGTCTATCGCCACGCCCAGACCATGCTGGCGGAGGCGCAGGCCGCCCGCGACGCGGTGGATGCGCTCAGTGCCGAGCCGCGTGGCCTGGTCCGGGTCAGCGTTCCTGTGGATGTGTCGCAGCAGATGTTGTCGCTGCTCATGCCCGGGTTCCTGGCGGCCTTCGGACAGGTCCGCGTGCAATTGCTGGTCAGCAATCGTCGCGTCGATGTGATCTCCGAAGGCATCGACGTCGCCATCCGCGTGCGCAATCGCCTGGACGACGACGGCGAGCTGGTCCTGCGCCGGTTCGGGGACGTCAACCTGTTGCTGGTGGCGAGTCCGGGATACCTGGGGAAATCGGGCGAGCCAACGAGGCCGTCCGACCTCGCCGGGCACGAGACCCTGAGCATGAGCGAAGACGAAGCGCGACAGAGTTGGGAGCTGCATGGCCCGGGGGACGCGGTCGAATCCGTGCCGATCCGGCCGCGGATCATGTCCCAGGATTTTTCCGTGCTGCTGGCAGCGGCAAAATCCGGGCTCGGGATTGCCCTGTTGCCGGAACCGGCCTGCGCGGAAGCCGTGCGTCGCGGCGAGCTGCGCGTGGTGCTGCGGGATTGGCGGCTGCCGCAGGGCATTTGCCACGCGGTATTCCCGTCCCGGCGCGGGCTGTTGCCGGCGGTACGCGTTTTCATCGATTTCCTCGCCGAACACTTGCCGACGATGATCGAATCCAACCGGCTGACCTGCCAGGAAGTGCTGGGCGAGGACAAGGCGGAAAAGCCGAAGGCAAAAACGAAGGCGCCGGCTCGTGGCCGGCGCTGAGACGCGTGCAATGTTTGGTCGGGGAGACAGGATTCGAACCTGCGACTTCTACGTCCCGAACGTAGCGCTCTACCAGGCTGAGCTACACCCCGAGGGAGCTGCGCATTGTAGTGGCCGGGCCGTTGGCAGGCAAGGGCGGCCCACAAATTGCGGTCGCAGATGGCTAAAATGCCGGCTCACAGAGGAATTCCGGCCTTGATCAAGCCCCGCACCCCGCCCGGCGTCATGGAACTGCTGCCGCGCGACCAGATCGCCTTCGCGCGCATGCTCGAGGTGATCCGCCGGAATTTCGAACGCTTCGGCTTCGTGCCGGTGGAAACGCCGGTATTCGAACTGTCCGAGGTGCTGTTGACCAAGACCGGCGGCGAGACCGAGCGCCAGGTTTATTTCGTGCAGTCCACCGGCGCCCTGGAAAAGACCGCTGCCGGCGTGCCGGAACTGGCTCTGCGCTTTGACCTTACGGTGCCATTGGCGCGTTACGTCGCAGAGCACGAACACGAACTGGCGTTTCCGTTCCGGCGCTTCCAGATCCAGCGCGTCTACCGCGGCGAGCGCGCCCAGCGTGGCCGCTTCCGCGAGTTCTACCAGTGCGACATCGACGTGATCGGCAAGGACGCCCTGAGCATCCGCCACGATGCCGAAATTCCGGCTGTCATCCATGCCCTGTTCTCGGAACTCGGGATCGGTGAGTTCACCATCCAGCTCAATAACCGCAAGTTGCTACGTGGGTTCCATGAAGGGCTGGGTATCGCCGACGGCGAACAACAAATGCTGGTGCTGCGAGAGGTCGACAAGCTCGACAAGCGCGGCGTTGATGCCGTGCGCGCGACCCTGGCCGGCGAACCGTTCAGTCTCGATGCCGCGATCGTCGACCGCTTGCTGGCCTTCGTCGCGGTGCGATCCACATCGCACGCCGATGCCATCGCGCAGCTGGACAAGCTGGCACCGGGCCGCGAGGCCATGGCGCAGGGCGTCGCCGAGATGCGCGAGGTCCTGGAACTCCTGCGCGCCTACGGCGTGCCGGAAAAGAACTACGCGCTGAATTTCTCCATCGCCCGCGGCCTCGACTATTACACCGGCACCGTCTACGAGACCGTCCTCGACGCCTATCCGCAGATCGGCTCGATCTGCTCCGGCGGCCGTTACGACGACCTCGCCAGCAATTACACGAAATCGAGATTGCCGGGGGTCGGCATTTCGATCGGCGCGACCCGCCTGTTCTGGCAATTGCGCGAGGCCGGCCTGATCGCCACCGCCGACAGCTCGGTGGAAGTCCTGGTCGGGCTTATGGACGACGCGCGCCTGGCGGATTCGCTGGCGATCGCGCGCGAACTGCGCGCCGCCGGCATCTGCACCGAAGTGCAGCTGGAAGCGAAGAAGCTGACCAGGCAGTTCCAGTACGCCGACCGCTCCGGCATCCGCTACATGGTCCTGCTTGGCGAAGACGAACTCGCGCGTGGCGTGGTCACGGTCAAGGACCTGCGCCGGCAGGAACAATTCGAGCTTGCGCGCCCCGAATTGGCCGCCGGGCTCAAGGCCAAACTCGAACAGCAGCGCGCGCTGCAGGGACGCTGACGTGAAGCCAATTCATCTCGATGGAGTTTCGTTGACTCGCGAGCAGGTGTTGGCCGTGGCGTTTGGCGCTTCTGTCGAACTTGACGCCTCCCAACTGCAGAAAGTACAACACGCCGCCGATTTCCTCGCCGACCAGGTGCGCCTGCAGGAACCTATCTACGGCGTGTCCACCGGCTTCGGCAGCAATGCCGACAAGCTGCTCGGCTCGCGCCGCCAGCGCGATGGCCTGGCCGGCGCAACGCCCCGGGCGGACAGCCTGCTCGACGAACTCCAGCGCAATCTCATCGTCACCCACGCCGTCTGCGTCGGCGAGCCATTCCCGGCCGACGTCGTGCGCGCGATGCTGGTGATCCGCATCAATACGCTGATGCGCGGCCATTCCGGCATCCGCGTCCAGACCCTGCAGGCGCTGACCGCCATGCTCAATGGCGGCGTCGTGCCGGTGGTTCCCAGGCTCGGCTCGGTCGGCGCCAGCGGCGACCTCGCGCCCCTGTCGCACCTGGCCATCGTCCTTCTTGGCGGCGGCGAAGCCTTTTATCGTGGCGAGCGGCTGGCGGGCGCGGAAGCGCTGGCGCGCGCCGGCCTCGCTCCGGTGACCTTGTCGCACAAGGAAGGCCTGGCCCTGAACAACGGCACCGCGCAAATGCTGGCGACCGGCGTGCTGGCGATCGCCCGCATGGAAGAATTGCTCGACACCGCCGACCTTGCCGCGGCCATGACCCTGGACGCATTCGCCGGCCGCCTGCGCGCGTTCGACGAACACGTCCACGCCCTGCGTCCGCATCCGGGCCAGGTTGCCGCAGCGGCGAGCCTGCGCCAACTGCTGGCGGGCTCGACCCTGTCCGACATCGACTACCACCTGGTGCCGCGCTTCCGCTCCTGGACCGCCGAGAGTTGGGCGACGGCGGAACAGCAGGCGCTGGAATTCGACATCGGCTGGGACTGGGTGCCCTTGAACCAGCGCCACGGTCGCGAGCGTTTCTACCAGCGTTTCCAGCCGTTCCGCGGTGGCAAGAAGCACCAGCCGCAGGACAGCTATTCGCTGCGTTGCATCCCGCAGGTGCATGGCGCGGTACGCGACGCGGTCGACCAGGCGCGGCGCGTATTCGACATCGAATTGAACGCGGTCACCGACAATCCCTTGTTGTTCCCGGACATGGACGGCGCGCGCAACATCGAGGACCAGGTCGTTTCGGCCGGCCACTTCCACGGCATGCCGCTGGCGCTGGCGATGAGCTACCTGAAGGCCGCGATTCCGGTGCTGGCGTCGATATCCGAGCGCCGCCTGAACAAACTGGTCGACCCGGCTACCAACGACGGCTTGCCGGCTTTCCTGATCGGCAACGAGGACGGCACCGAAAGCGGCTTCATGATCGTGCAGTACACCGCCGCGGCGATCGTCAACGATCTCGCCAGCCGTGCCCATCCGGCCTCGGTCTATTCGATCCCGACCAGCGCCAACGCCGAGGACCATGTGTCGATGGGCGCGAACGAAGCCCGCCACGTGCTCGACATGACCGCCGACCTCGCCCGCGTGCTCGGCCTGGAGTTGTACACCGCCGCGCAGGCATTGGATTTCCGCCGCGACATGATCAACGCGGCGCGGGCCCTGGCCCGCGGCGGCGACGCGGAGGTGCTGGCGGCCAAGATCCAGGGCGCACCGGCCCCGGGATCGGCCGATCGCCCGGCCTTCCTCGCGGAAGTCGAAGCGCTCCGCCAGGCCTTGGC
>JANYBA010000110.1 GCA_025360985.1 Gammaproteobacteria bacterium
TCCCGTTGCCGGGCGTGCATTCGCCGCTGTGGGCACCGGTGCGCGAACCGACGCTGAAGGCGGCGATGGCCGCCGAGACGGCGATCTTGCTGGACCTGCTCAAGCCGGAATAGGCTGCGGTCCATGGCGCAGGTCTGGAAACAGGTGATCGGCTACGGGGCGTTGCTGGCGGCGGGAACGCTGGCCCTGCAATGGCTCGACTACCAGCGCCTGGCGCGGATGCATTCCGGCGACGTGTACTTCTTCCTGGTCGCGGTCGCCTTCCTGGTCCTGGGCATCGTCTTGGGCGTGCGGGTGTTTGGCGCACCGGCGCCGGCCGCCTTCGATGGCAACCCAAAGGCGCAGGCGGCGCTCGGACTGAGCGAACGGGAACTGGAGGTATTGCACGAGCTTGCCGCCGGCCGTTCCAACAAGGAAATCGCCCGGCAGCTCGGCGTCTCGCCCAATACGGTCAAGACCCACGTGGCGCGACTGTTCGAGAAGCTTGAGGCCAAGCGCCGCACTGACGCGATCCGCCGGGCGCGGGAGCTGGGGATCGTGCCCTGACGGCCGGTATTTCCGGGTGAAAGTAGCGAAATCACCCTTTCGGGCGATTGCCCGGCGCCGCCTGATCGCCGTCAATGGCGCCTTCAACCATCACTGAGGAACAAGACCATGTGGCAGACCATCCTGAAGTACGGCGTGATCGCGGGCCTGGTGGTCGGCGGGTTCGAAATGGGCACCTTCCTCGCGTTCAGCGGCATGCCGCCGCTGAAGTACGGCATGTTGCTGGGCTACACGACCATGCTGATCGCGCTGAGCGCGGTGTTCGTGGGAATCAAGCGGCATCGGGATGTCGACCGGGGCGGGGTGATCGGCTTCTGGCCGGCATTCGGGATCGGGCTGGGGGTCAGCTTCATCGCCGGGATCTTCTACGTGGCCGCCTGGGAAGCGGTGCAGGCCATGACGCACATGGATTTCGCCAGCGCCTACGCCAAGGCGATCATCGCCAACGAGCAGGCCAAGGGCGCGAGCGCCGAAGCGTTGGCCAAGCTGGGCGCCGAAATGGAAAGGTTCAAGGTCCAGTACGCCGACCCCATGTTCCGACTGCCGATGACCTTCGTGGAAATCTTCCCGGTCGGCGTGCTGGTATCTCTGGTATCGGCGGGGCTGCTGCGCAACAGCCGGTTCCTGCCGGCGCGGCGCGCCTGACCGCCTGATGGCTGTCGAAACCGTCGCTGTTCCTCAGGCGGTTTCGACCCGGTCAACGCGCTGGAAACCGCGCGGCAGCATCGAGCCGCGCGAAGCACGGCTGCCTTCGTAGGCCTGCAGGTCGCGCCAACCCAGCACCAGTTTGCGCTGGCCGCAGTACAAGGTCAGTTCGCCGCCCTGGCGCACGCAGGCGACGGCGCTGACCTTTTCGTCGCCGGATTTGAGTTTTGCCGGCGGGATCTGGATCAGCTTGTTGCCCTTGCCCTTGTCGAGTTCCGGCAATTCGACCATCGGGAAGGCGAGCAGGTGGCCGGCGGTGGTGATCGCCACCACCCAGTCGCTGGCCGGATCGTGCACCGTCGCCGGCGGCAGGATGTCGGCGGCATCGTCGGCGTTGATCAACTGCTTGCCGGCCTTGTTGCGGCCGGTGAAATTCTCGAAGCGGGTAACGAAGCCATAGCCGAAGCTCGACGCGAGCAGGAAACGCGTGGCGTCGTCGGCCACGGCGACGCCGACGAACTGGGCGCCGGCCGGCGGCGAGAATCGGCCAGTCAGTGGTTCGCCATTGCCGCGCGCCGAGGGCAGGGTATGCGCCGGTGTCGAATAGGCGCGTCCGGTCGAATCGAGGAAGGCCACTAGCTGGGTACTGCGACCGCGCGCGGCCTGCAGCAACTTGTCGCCATCGCGATAGCCCAGTGAGGCCGGATCGACATCGTGGCCCTTGGCCGAACGGATCCAGCCCTTGGCCGAGAGCACCACCGTCACCGGTTCGCTCGGCACCAGCTCGGTTTCGCTGATCGCCTGCGCGGCGCCGCGTTCGACCAGGGGCGAACGGCGAGCATCGCCGAATCTCTTCGCATCTGCCAGCAGTTCGTCCTTGACCTGCTTCTTGAGCTTGGCGTTCGATCCGAGGATGGAAAGGATCTTGTCGCGTTCCTTGGCCAGCTCGTCCTGTTCGCCACGGATCTTCATTTCCTCCAGACGCGCGAGTTGCTTCAGCCTGGTCTCGAGGATGTATTCGGCCTGGTCTTCGCTGAGGGCGAAGCGCGCGATCAGGGCCGGCTTGGGCTCGTCGACCTGCGTTCGGATCGCTGGAGGCCCGCCCATCAAAGGAGACGAAAAGGGGAACGGCCCCAGACAAGGGGGTCGCCTGCATGACGGCCTGCGGGGCCTGATTGCCGCTGGTGAACTGGATGCGTCGGATGGTCCCTCCATC
>JANYBA010000112.1 GCA_025360985.1 Gammaproteobacteria bacterium
ACGGCCCGCGCACGGCTGTTTGATTTTTCGAACGATCCGAGGCCCACACTTGAGCCCGCCCAACGGGATCGACTTGTCCTTGTCGGCCTGTTCGAGCTTCCGCAGCTTGATATCAACGAGGTGACGTTCGAGACCCTGAAAGGCTCCGGTCGCCTGGCGGCGATCCGCAGCCCGGAGCTGGTGTCGGAATTGCAGTCTCTCAGCGCCAACGTTGCCGCCGCCTTGCGGGACCAGGCCGATGAGGTGCAGACCACCTATTTGTTCTCGGATCCGCTACTGGTCGCCAATGTGGACATGGCGGGTGTATTCCGTCAGTTGAGCCGAAGTGGCAACCCCTATGTCCCCTGGCTGAAAGATGGCCCTGATGTCGCGCCAACACCGGAAATAATGAGGTCCCGACAGTTCGCCAATGTCCTGCTCTACCGTTCCTTCTTCACCAACCTCCGGTTGGCCAACGCACGCAACATGCTCGAGCAGCATCGAAGGATCGCCGCCCTGATCAAGGCGCGGCAGGACGCATTGCGAGGGACACCATGATCCTCCGCCGCCTCGTCGCCCATCTGCGCGAACAGCACTGGATGGGCGTGTTCATCGAGTTGGTGATCGTCGTGCTCGGGGTGTTTGTCGGCCTGCAGGTGTCGAACTGGAACGAGGCGCGCAACAAGGCCGATCAGGAGGCCATGCTTCGCATTCGGCTCGCCGACGACATGAAGGCACTCGAAGGCAAGTTCGCGCTGACCTGCAAGGACTTCGACGTGGAGTTGGCGAGCATGCGTGGATTGCTGGACGCTCTGCGTTCCGGTGTGCGCCCGGCGGACGAAAAGACGTTCCGGGCCTACCTATGGGGAGTGGGTACCGTCAACGACCCCCCGTCTCTCTCCGTCACCTACCGCGAACTGACCACCGGTGCGGGCTTGGCACTGTTGTCCGATCCCAGGCTGCGCGCTGAGTTGGTTAGGTATGGCGACGTTCATGAGCGCCTGCTGCGTGAAAGCATCCTGGCGAAAGAGGTCGTGCTTGACCCGCGTTCGGTCTACTTTCATGCGGTCCGGTGGAGCAGCAATGCGGCAGATTGGCAGGATCCCGAGACCGCGATCGTCTCCTATGATTGGGATGCGCTTGTGCCGGCGACCGCCGAGTTGCAGTCGTGGGAGGCCTACCAGTTCGGCACAGTCTCCAAGTGCAGGAAGACCGAGCAATCGATCGCCAGAATCGTGTCCCTGCTGCGGGACGGGAACGCACCAGGAGCAGCGCCATGATCCTCCGCCGCCTCGTCGCCCATCTGCGCGAACAGCACTGGACCGGTGTCTTCATCGAGTTGGTGATCGTCGTGCTGGGCGTGTTCATCGGCATGCAGGTGTCGAACTGGAACGAGGCGCGCCGGGACCGCGCGCTGGAGCGGCAATACCTGGAACGCTTGCGCGAAGACTTCCAGCAGTCCATTACAGGCGCCAAAGACAGCGCCGAAACCATGGAGTCGCAAGGCCGCAAGGCCACGCTGATGCTGGACCACCTGCGCACTTGCCGCCTGGACGACGCCGGCCAGCGCGCCGATTTCGCCAACGCGCTCTACGTGCTGGGCAAGATCGAACCGCCCATGCTGACTCGGGGCACGATCGACGAGCTGCGCTCGACCGGGCGGCTGGGGATCATTCGCAGCGTGAAGCTGCGGCAGGCGCTATCTAACGTCGTCCAGCAACAAGAGCGGGCGATGGAGGTGCTGGGCTTCATCGTCGCGCGGCGCAGTGCCCAGATCGGCTACGTTGACGCCAGAAGTACCTTCTTGGTGGCGCAGGAGGCCGGCTCCGACACGAAGTTCCGCGCCGACGGGGTGCTGTTCGACTTCCCGGCCTTGTGCCGCGATCCGGCCTACATCAACGCCGTGTCCCATCTGCACCAGGCGGCCTCTGTAGTGGCCGGGCAGAACCGCAGGCTGCTGGTCGAATACCAGGCCATGGTTAAACTGCTCGACGCCGAACTGGGCAAACACTCGCCATGAGCCTGCTCCGCCGCATCGCCTCGGAGCTGCGCCAGCACCATTGGACCGGCGTGTTCATCGAGCTGGTCATTGTCGTGCTCGGCGTGTTCATCGGCATGCAGGTGTCGAACTGGAACGCGCAGCGCGCGACCGACCAGCAGTCGGAGATTTTCACCGCGCGTCTGAAGGCCGACCTGCGCATGGAGGACTGGACTTATCAGTTCCTCATTTCCTACCACCGAGAGGTGTTGGCCAACGCCAATCGGGCGGTGGATGCGCTCGACGGAAAGGCAGCGTTGTCGGACGAAGCCTTGCTGGTCAGCGCCTATCGCGCCACCCAATACCGGAATCGAAACCGCCAAGGCGCCACTTACGACGAGTTGATTTCAACCGGCAGCATCGGCCTGATCCGCGACCAAAGCCTGCGCGACACCGCGATGCGGCTTTACACCATCCAGACATTCGACAACCTGACGCAGGAAGGCATGCATTCTCGCTATCGCGAAGCCTTTCGCATGAGCCTTCCGAACGACGTGCAGCGCGCGCTGGGCAAGAATTGCGGAGATCGCTACATCAAGCGCGGCGACTACGCCGCGATCCCTGGCAACCTCGATCACCCCTGCAGCACGCGCCTGTCCCCGCAGGACATCACCGAATCCGCAAAAGCGCTTCGATCCAATCCAAACATCGTGCCGTTTTTGCGTCTGCGCATCGCTGACCTCGAAACCCGCATGGTGGATATGATCAGTAACAATCGCGACATCATGGAGCACCTGCGTGCCATCGCGAAGGAGAAGCCATGAGCCTGCTCCGCCGCATCGCCTCGGAGCTGCGCCAGCACCATTGGACCGGCGTGTTCATCGAACTGGCCATTGTCGTATTCGGCGTGCTCATCGGCATGCAGGTGTCGAACTGGAACGACGACCGCATTGATCGCGGCCTGGCCCACGCCGACCTCTCGCAGGTTTCCGTCGACCTTCGCACGCAAACCGACTACCAGAAAACCACGGAGGATTCGGCCAAGCAGCGCATCGCTGCGGTCGACTACATCTACCGCGAGGCCTTCGGGACCCGGTTGCCTACCACGCTGCGGCTATCGACCGAGACCTGGCAGGCACCGGCCGTGCCACCTTATCCGGCTGACCGGCTGGACAATCTGCTGGGCGCGGTCAACCTGGTGCGTGTCTCGACACGCTCGCGCAATGCCTACGATTCGCTGATCAGTTCCGGTCGCCTGGCGCAGCTGCAGAATCGCCCGTTGGTGCGGCAGATGCAGACGTACTACGGCAACTACGAGGACATGCTCAGCGCCAGCAACATGATCCGCTCGTTTCGCAACGATGGTGCGCGCGATCAGTATCCCTTGGGCGTCTCGGTGTGGGATGAGCGGCCGGCAGCGGAGATCGTGGCGCTGGCCCGCAGCAACCCGGGCTTTGCCGCCTATCTGCGCAGCCAGCGGGAATGGGCGATCCTGCAATACAACCTGCTGCAAAATATCGGCAAGGAAACGGCCGCACTGCAGATCGCGGTCGACAAGGAGCTGGCCAAGCAATGATGTGTGCCTAGAGATCGCATTGACATCGATCGTCATATCGTCATACGATATTTCTATCGATAAGGAATCTGTTATGTCAGCCGTCACTGTCTCACCCAAGTTCCAGGTGGTCATTCCGCAAGCCGTGCGCGAAGCCATGGGCTTGACGCCGGGTGCGAAGCTGCAAGTTTTCCAGTTCGGGGATCGCATCGAGTTGATTCCCGTGCGCAGCGCCAAAGCACTGCGCGGTACATTGCCGGGTCTCGACACGGATGTTCCGCGAGACGATGACCGCGTATGAGTGCTCATGTCGTCGATTCATCGGCGTGGCTTGAATACTTCGCCGGAGGCCCGAATGCCGCCAAATTCGCAGCCGTGATCGAAGCCACCTCCGGGCTGTTGGTGCCAAGCATCACGCTGCTCGAAGTGTTCAAGCGAATCAGCCAACAGCACGACGCTACCTTGGCGCTTCGATATATCGCCCTGATGCAGCAGGCCAAGGTGGTCGATCTTGATGCCGCAATCGCCCTTCATGCTGCCGAGCTTGGGAGACGTCACAAGCTGCCACTGGCCGACAGCGTCATCTATGCGACGGCGCAAGCCGCGAATGCCGTAGTTTGGACCCAGGACGCCGACTTCGAAGGGCTGCCTGGTGTGCGCTATTTCGCAAAGGCGACCGCATGAGCCTGCTCACCGAACTCAAGCGTCGCAATGTCATCAAGGTGGGCGCCGCTTATCTTCTGGTCGGGTGGTTGGCGGTGCAGGCGGCGAGCATCGGCTTCCCAGCCTTCGGTGCACCGGCCTGGGCGCTGCGGGTTTTCATCCTGGTGCTGCTGCTGGGCTTTCCGTTTGCGGCGGTGATGGCCTGGATGTTCCAGATCACCGCCGATGGCGTGAAGGCCGAGACCGCGACGTCCGGCAGCAAGTTGGTGATTGGTGGTGCCATCGTGTTGGCGGCGCTGGCGATCGCCTGGTACTACCGCGGCCAGCCGACTGTGCGCGACAGCGCCGTGCCTGCCGGTGAAGTGGGCGCCATCGCAACACCTGCGGCGCAGTTGCCCAAGTCCATCGCGGTGCTGCCCTTCGTCAACATGAGTGCGGATGCCGACAACCAGTTCTTCGCCGACGGCATCAGCGAGGAATTGCTCAATGCGCTGGTGAAGGTGCCGGATCTGGGCGTCGCCTCGCGCACCTCGTCCTTCGCCTACAAGGGCAAGGAAATCAGTGCGGGCGACATCGCCCGCGAGCTGAAAGTGCGTTACATCCTGGAAGGCAGCGTGCGCAAGTCCGGCGACAAGGTGCGCATCACCGCCCAGCTGATCGATGCCGAGCAGGACCGGCACCTGTGGTCGCAAACCTACGATCGCGAGCTGACCGACATCTTCAAGATCCAGGACGAGATCGCCAACGCCATCGTCAGCGCGCTGCGCGGCTCGCTCACCACGAGCACCGCAGCCGCGGCGCCGGCAGTGAAGGTGCGCGCCGACACCGAGAACATGAAGGCTTACGAGCTGTACCTGAAGGCGCGCGAGAATTTTATCGCCCGACGCGAGCTGGACGTCACCACGGACATGTTTCAGCGGGTGGTGCAGCTGGATCCAAAGTTCGCTCGTGGTTGGGAAGGACTGGCCGCGACCGCTTCGGTGGCGCCGAGCTGGGGCTTCAAGAACCGCGACTACCGGGCCCTGTCCAAACAGGCGGCCGACCGCGCGCTGGAACTGGACCCGAGCTTGTCCATGCCCTGGGCGGTCAAGTCGCAAATCATCGGCGATACCTGGCCGATCGACTTCAGCGCCGCGCTGGTCGCGCTGGACAAAGCCGTGGCGGCGGACCCCAGGAACGCGACCGCATTCCTGTGGCGCGGCATTAGCTGGACACAACTCGGTTTCTTCGACCGCGCACTCGCCGACCTCGACCGCGCCGTCGCGCTGGAGCCGGGCTACCTCAATGCCAGCCGGTACAAGGCCCTGGCCTTGCTGCTTTCCGGCAAGGAAGACGAAGCGTTCGCCTTGTTTGAAAGCGGCTTCGCCAAGGGCTTCGTCAACAGCCGCAGCGAGAATTTCATCGCGCCGCTATATGCGCGCGGACACCGCGCCGAGGCGCTGCTGCTGATGGGCATCGAAAAGATGCCGCCCGAGCTGCGCGAGGCGATCCTGACCCGCTTCGATCACCCGGACAAGCCCCTCGCCAATGCCCGCGCGCTGGCCGATCGCCACCTTGCGGATCTGGACGACCCAGCCTTCTCCAACGGCAGCATGCTGCGCCTGTGGCTGGGCGACTACGAAGGCGTTGCCGATGCCGACGACAGCGTCACCACCACCATCGTCGCCTGGGATCGCTATCCGGCCTCGTTCCGCAATTCGCCGGGCATGAAGCGCAAGCTCGTCGCCATCGGCGCCGTCGCCTACTGGCGCGCGAACGGCTTCCCGCCACAATGTCATCCGCTCGGCGCCAGCGACTTCAACTGCGACTGACATGAGCCTGATCGCCGAACTCAAGCACCGCAATGTCATTCGCATGGCCGGGCTGTACCTGGTCGGCGCCTGGCTGATCGTGCAGGTCGCGGGGACGGTGCTGCCGATGTTTGGAGCGCCGGCGTGGGTGCCGCGCACCATCGTGATCGTGCTGGCGATCGGCTTCCTGCCGGCGCTGGCCTTTACCTGGGTCTTCGAACTGACGCCGGATGGACTGAAGCGCGATCAGGATGTGAATCCGGC
>JANYBA010000144.1 GCA_025360985.1 Gammaproteobacteria bacterium
CGCCGAACTCGGCGACATCGCCAGCCTCGGCCGGCTCGGCTGGCGCACGCTGATCTACACCGCCGTCCTGACCGGCATGGCGGTGGCCATTGGCCTGCTGATGGTCAACCTGCTGCAGCCGGGCCTGCACCTGGATCCGAATCTGGTCGAGCGGGCGATGGCCGCTGGCGCCGCCAAGACCAGCGCAGCAGCTTCTGCACGGCGTCCGCGTCCTGGAGCCCCATGCGGTGCAAGAGCAGGCCCAGCCCGGCGCCCAGCACGAACCCGAGCAATACTTTCACGTGCAGGGGCAGGCCCTTACTGGGCGGGTTGGTCGGGCTTTGGGTCATCGCGATTCCAGGTCAGGGGTTGGACAACAATTCATCGAGGGTCTGCGGCTTGCCGATCAGATAGCCTTGGGCGAAATCGCAATCGAGCTGGCGCAGCACGTCCAGCATCGCCTCGGTCTCGATGCCTTCGACGACGATCTGGGCGCCGATCGCCTTGCCCATGGCGACGATCGCTTCCACCAGCGCCATCGAGCGCCGATCCACCAGCATGCTGCGGGTGAAGGCCTGGTCGACCTTGACAGTATCGAAAGCCAGCTTGTGCAGGTGCGTCAGGTTCGAATAGCCGGTGCCGAAATCGTCCAGCGCGACCTTGATGCCGTGGCGATGGCACAGCGCGATCAGCGCCGCCACGCTCTCGTAATCCAGGGCCTGGCTCTCGGTGATCTCGACCTTGAGGCTGCCTTGTGGCAATCCCGCGGCCTCGACCCGGGCGACGATGCGCTCGATCAGCCCGGGGTGATTCAACTGGCCCGCCGACACATTGACGGCGATGAACGGGCTCGGGTTGGCGCCGCTTTCGATCAGGCGCTGCACGGCGCGGCAGGCGGTATCGAATACGTATTCGCCGATCGGCACGATCAGCGACGTCTCCTCGGCGAGCGCCACGAATTCCATCGGCGAAATCGGCCCGCGCTCCGGATGCGTCCAGCGCACCAGCGCCTCGTAACCGGCGATCTTGCCGCTGACGACATGCAGGAGCGGCTGGTAGCGCACGTCCAGGCCGTCATTGGCCAGCGCCTCGCGCAGGTGCGTCTCCAGCCGGATCTTGCCGATACCGACCCGTTCCGACGGGGTGTCGGCGGCGTCGAGCACGCTGTGGTCTTTGCCCTGCATCGCCGCGAGCGCGCCGCGGTAGCGCTTGAGCTGGCCTTCCATGAGCGAGCGGATGATCGGATCGGTCTTGGCCAAGCGCTCGGCGATCTGTTCGCGATCGATCGGTATCAGCATGCTGGAAGTGACGGCGGTGGCGGTCGCGGTCCGAGGCGCATCGTCGATGACCGCCATTTCGCCGAGCAGGTCGCCCTCGCCGAGGCGACTCAATACGATTCGACGGCCGCGCTGGAGCAGGCTGATCTCGACCACGCCCGACTCGATCAGAAACGCCGTCGTCGGGTCGTCGCCTTCCCGGAACAGGATTTCCCCTGGTCGCAATTCGATGCGCAAGGACATGGCGTGCGGCTCCCGGACTCGGTCTGATCCTACCCCGGAAAGTCACAAGGCCGCATCAGCGGCCCCGTGGAGGGCCGCGAATGCAGCCCCGTGGACGAACGTTGCAGCCGATTGCCTCAGCGCTTGGGAACCTGCAGCACCTGCGGCGTGATGAACATCAGCAGTTCCGCCTTGGAATGCGACTTGCCGGTCTTCTTGAACAGGTTGCCGAGGATCGGCAGGTCCTTCAACCAAGGCATGCCCTGGACATCGTTGCGGTTGCGGAACTCGTAGACGCCGCCGATCACGACCGTCGAACCGCTGTCGACCAGGACCGCCGTGGTGATGGCGCGCTTGGTCAAGGTCGGGACGCCGGCGATGAACGACTTCACGTCGTCCTTCTTCAGGTTGATCGCCAGAAAGACACGCCCGTCCTGGGTGATGGTCGGGGTGACCTTCAGTTCGAGCAGGGCTTCCTTGAACGCCGGGGTCGCGAGCGCCTGGCCGGCCCCCGGGGCAACAGGCGTGATGTAGCCGATCTCGTCGCCCTGGGTGATGATCGCCTCGCGCTGGTTGCTGGTGATCACTCGCGGGTTGGACACGACTTCGCCGCGTCCTTCCTGCTCCATCGCCGTCAATTCCAGGTTCAACGCGTTGCTGTTGCGCAGGATCGAGAAGGCCAGTGAACCACCGCCCTGCACCGGCAGGTTGGTGATGAAGCTTGGCGTGTAGGTCGGCGCCGAGAAGTTCGGTGTGGCCGGAGCCGCGCCCGTCATGCCGCCCGCCACCCAGGCGCTATAGGCAGCAGCGTAGGCATTCTGCAGGACGGCGTTGGTGCGGGCGGTGCTGTTGATCGAATTGATCGTGTCGACGTTGCCCTCGATATTGCCGCCAACGGCCGAGGTCGAACCATTATTGATGCGCGGATCGACCAATCCAAGTCGGGCGCCGATGTCGCGCGAGAAGGTATCGTCGGCGATTACCACGCGGGCCTCGATCAGGACCTGGTCGACCGGACGGTCGAGGGTCTCGAGCAAGCGCTTGATCTCGTCGACTTTCTTCGGGATATCCACCACCAGCAAGGTGTTGGTGCGATCGTCGGCGATGACGCTGCCACGCGGGGACAGGAAGCCGCGTTGCTGCTGGCCGCCGCCGCTGCCGCCGCCGCTGGCGCCACCCGTGCTCAGCAACTGGGCAATCGCGGTCGCGTTGGCGTAGCTGATCGGGATGTATTCCGAGACGACTTCTGCGGAATTCTCCAGGTTGATGCGGGCCTGGTTCAGCGCCAGCTCGTAGTTGGAAAGCTCGGCCTGCGGCGCGACCCAGACAACATTGCCGTCGCGGCGCTTGTCCAGGCCCTTGGCGCGCAGGACGATGTCCATCGCCTGGTCCCAGGGCACGTTGATCAGCCGCAGCGTCACGCTGCCGCCGACCGAATCGGCGACCACCAGGTTCAAGCCGGATTCCTCGGCCATCAGCTGCAGCACGGTGCGAACGGGGACGTCCTGGAAGTTAAACGTGACCGGCTTGCCGGTGTAGCGCTTCTCGCCGCCCACGGTGATGACCGCGCCCGCCGCCGGGATCACGGCCGGATTGCGCTTGGGCGAAACCTCGAGGACGTATTCGTTGCCAGTCTGGTAGGCCGAACTGTCGTAAGCGCCGCTGGTCTTGACGATCAGGCGGGTGCTGCCGGCGTTGTTGCTCAGGGTCGATGCTCGCGACCGGGGTCGCGAAGTCGGTGACGTCCAGGTGCCGGCGCAGGTTTTCCGGGAGCGCGGCGTTGCTGACGTCGATGATGATCTTGTCGCCTTCGGTGCGCATGTCGGCGGCGGCGCCATCGCGGTCGAAACGCAGGATGAGGCGACCGGAGCCGCCATCGCCACGACGGAAGTCGACGTTGGCAAGATTGATGTTGGAGGGCGGACGCTTGATCGGATCGGCGCTGTTGGCCATTGCGTTGTTGGCGCTGGCGGCGACGCCGGCGTCGACCGTCAACACCAGCAGATTGCCGGCGCTGCGGGTCGTGTAACCCGCGGGACGCAACAGGTCGACCACGACGCGGGTCCGGCCGCCGGCTTCGGCCGCCGATACCGAGGAGGTTGCGCCGCTGCCGACCGAAACGCGACGGGCACTGAGCCCATTGCTGGTATTAGGCAGGTCAAGCGCGATCCTGGGCGGAGCATCAGTAGTGAAGGCCTGGACCGGGCCGACCGGTCCGGAGAACTGCAAGGTGATGTCGACCTTGCCGCCCGGCGCAGCCGCGTATCGGATGTCCTGCAGCGTATTGGCCGCTGACGCAGCCCCACCGGCCGCCATGAGGGACAGTGTGATTGCTGCGGTTCGCAGGGCTTGCATGATGCCCCTGGCTTCGCCGGTCTGATTCGTTACGGTCATCGCGCTATCCCCCAATCATTTGTCTTCAAGGGCCATCTTGGCTTGGCGTTCCAGCCAACCGCCTGCCCCATCCGGTACCAGTTCCACTATATCGACTTGATTCTCGGATACCGCGGTGATCCGACCGTCATTCTGACCCAGGTAATTGCCGGGCCGCACGCGGTAGGTCACTTTGTCCGGAGCCAGCACCAGGCCAACGATTCCGGGACCCGCGCCGATGGTGCCGACCATGCTGAGGCTATCCAGCGGGTAGGCTTCCAGGACTTCCTTGCGCCGGTTCACGTCAGGCCGGAGGCCGCCACCGGAATTCCGATCCGGTTCCGGGATCGAGAACGGGTCGCGCAGGCCTTCGCCGGAATATTCGAACGTTTCGAATTGCTTCATTACCGGCAGCGGATCGAGAGGCGGCGCCGGGCGCGCCTTGACTTCGGCCACCCATGCCTCGACGACCTTTGTGCCGCCGGTGCAGGCCGACAGGACCAGGGCCACTGCGGCCAGCAACAAGTAGCGACGGGCGCGACCGGAAATCACGGGGTGCTTGCTCATTTCGCACCCCCGGCCGCGGCTTTCGCGGCAGCTTCCGCTGCTTCGTCTTCATCCAGGTAACGGTAGGTCTTGACGGTGCCGGAGAGCACCAGCAAGCCCGGCTTGCCGGCCTTGGGCGTCAGCGAAATATCGTGCATGGTCATGATCACCACGCGCGGCAACGAGGCCACGCCGCTGACGAATGCGCCGAACTGGTGGTAGGTACCGACCAGGCGCAGCGCGATCGGTTTCTCGGCATAGAATTCCTTGGCCGTCTCGGCGCCCGGCTGGAACAGTTCGTTGCTGATGCCGGTAGCGAGCGCGGTCTGCGAGATGTCGACGATCAGGTCGGGCATTTCGTTCTTGCTGGGCAGCTGCCGGAGCATCTGCTGCAACATCAACTCCATCTGCGCCAGCTGCTGCTTGAGCGGTTCGAGGTTGGCGGCCCGGCCCTGCTTGTCCTCGAATTCGCCGCGCAGCTGCAATTCCTTGGCCTCGGCGGCCGCGAGGGTGTCGCGGCGATCCGTGACGAACAGCCACCAGGACATGCCAATGATGAACAGCGCGAGGACGACGCAGGCCACCGACTTGATGGGCAAGGGCCACGCCGCCGGGTTGTTCATGTCCAGCTTGCCGAGGTCAACCTTGCTGCTCATGGCTTGCCTCCCTGGCCCGCGGCGGCAGCCGCATCAGCCGCATCCTTGTCCGCATCCGGGTTCTTGAGCGTGACCTTGAGGTTGAACTCGTAGGGCAAGCCCTTTTCACCGCCACGCGCCTCGATGATCGACAGGTCGGGGTTGGTCATCCAGCCCGACGCCTCGAGGTTGCGCATGTAGGTGCTGACCCGGGCGTTGGATTGGGCGCGCGCCTGGATGTTCAACTCGGAGCCATTCTGCTGGACCGAGGTGATCTGGGTGCCGTCGGTGATGGTGCGCGCCAACTCGTCGAACAGGTGGACCATCTGCGAACGGCTGGCCTGCAATTCCTCGATCACCTGCTTGCGCCGGAGCAGGCGCTCCTTCTTCTTGTCGAGCTCGGCGATTTCCTTGATCTGCTCGTCGAGCTTGGTGATTTCGGTCTGCAGGTAGGTATTGCGCTCGTTCTGGGTATCGATCATGGCGTTGTAATACAGCACGATCGCCAGGCTGATCAACGCAGCCGCGATCGCGGCCAGGCCGAGCATGGAGTAGAACTCCTGCAGCCGTTGTTTGCGGCGCTCGGCGCGCCACGGCAATAGGTTGATTCTGGCCATCAGTCGAAGCTCCTCAGAGCCAGGCCGCAAGCGATCATCAGTGCCGGCGCATCCTGGGCCAGGGCATGGGCCTGGACGCGCGGGCCGAGCGCCATGTTGGCGAGCGGGTTGGCGATGACGGTGGGCACGCCGATCTGCTCTTCCACCTGGCTGGCAATGCCAGCCACCGAAGCGCATCCGCCGGCGAGCACCACCTGGTCGACCCGGTTGAAATCGCTACCGGCGTAGAAGAACTGGAGCAAGCGGCTGACCTGCTGGACCAGGGCTTCCTTGAACGGCTCCAGCACTTCGACTTCGTAGCTCTCCGGCAAGCCGCCCTGGCGCTTGGCCTGGCCGGCTTCCTCGTAACTCAAACCGTAGCGGCGCATGACCTCGTCGGTCAGCTGCTTGCCGCCGAAAACCTGTTCGCGGGTATAGATGCTGCGCTGTGCCCGCAGCACGTTCAGCGTCGTCATGGTGGCGCCGATATCGACCAGGGCGACCAGGGCGTCGCGCGGCACCGACAACTGGTCAGCGACCAACTTGAAGGCGTTCTCCATGGCGAAGGCCTCGACGTCGATCACCTTGGCGGCCAAGCCACCCAGTTCGAGCGCCGACTGGCGCAGGTCGACGTTCTCGGTGCGCGAGGCGGCGAGCATGACCTGGACCATTTCAGGATTGTTGGGCACCGGCCCGAGTACCTCGAAATCGAGGCTGACTTCCTCGATCGGATAGGGAATGTAGTTGGAAGCCTCCAGTTGCACCTGGTCTTCCATGGCCTCGGCATCGAGGTCGCCCATCATCGGGATCACCTTGGTGATCACCGACGATCCGGCAACGGCGGCGGCGCCATGCTTGGCCCGGGTACCGGAGCGGCTCACCGCGCGCTTGATGGCCTCGCCGACGGCTTCGACCTCGACGATGTTTTTCTCGACGACAGCATTGGGCGGCAGCGGCTCGACCGCGTAGTGCTCAACCCGGTAGCGACCGTCGATTTCGGTCAGCTGCAGCAGCTTTACCGCCGTGGAACTGATGTCCACTCCGATCAGCGGCGTCTTGGTAGTTCCGAAAAGACCC
>JANYBA010000157.1 GCA_025360985.1 Gammaproteobacteria bacterium
ACGGCGAGCTCGGGCTTGATCGCCCGCGACTCGTTCTTGGCGAAACCCGGGGTCTGGTCGGCGTTGTCCGAATTCGGATCCTTCAAGCGATCGTCCAGGCTGTGAAGGACGGCCAATTGTTCCGGATTGCGCTTGAAGATCCACACCGGCTTGCCGCGCCATTGCACGATCAGGCGCATGCCGGGCTCGTTGTCGATGCGGCTGATGTCCACTTCGACCGGCGCGCCGGCCGTCTGGGCGCGGGCGCTGGGTTTCCAGGACGTGATGAACGGCACCGCCGCAAAACCGACTCCGACCGCACCCACCACCGCAGTGGTGGCAGTCAGGAAGCGTCGGCGCCCTGTATTGACACCACCGTTGACCCCATCGTTAGCCATCCGGCGCTCCGAAGATTTTCGCTAATAGACCGGGGCCAGCTCGTGGCCCGCCCCTGCAAGACGCGCAATTGTAGACGATGCCCGAAGCGGGCGACAACGCCGGGCTCAGGAGCCGGCAAGCGCCTTGCGGTAGCGCTCGGCCAATTGCGCGACGCGATCGACGTAAAGGCGGGTCTCCGCGTACGGCGGTACGCCGCCATTGCGGTCCACCGCCCCCTCGCCGGCGTTGTAAGCCGCGGCGACCAGGGTCAGGTTCGAGCCGTAGCGCTTCATCAGCCAGGCCAGGTATTGCACGCCGCCGCTGATGTTCTGGGCCGGGTCGTAGGGATCGGCCACCCCGAACCGGGCGGCGGTGGCCGGGATCAGCTGCATCAGGCCCTGGGCCCCCTTGGTGGAGACCACGTAGGGCCGGAAGGCGGATTCGGCGTGGATGATCGCCCGGACCACCGCCTCCTCCACGCCGTAGTGCAGGGCGGCCGCGTGGATCTCGGTGGCGAAGGCCGCGGTGTTGAGCCGCACCGAATTGAAATTCACGCCGGAGGACAAGGCGCAGGCGTAGCAGGAATCGATCGAGAAAATCGGGTACTCGATCCGGTTGACCTGGACATTGGCCACGCCGGGCGGTCGCCGGCTGGTGAAGTTCCGAACGCCCTTGGCGTCCAGGAAGGAATAGGTGATCGAGGTCGCCATTCCCATGAAGCGCGGTTCCTTCGCCTTCGTGGTCGTCGTTGCCGGCGTCGGGCCAGCCCCGGCGGTCGCATCGGCCACCGGAGTCGCGGCCGGCGTGGCGGCCGCCGGCGCCGCGGCCGAAGCGTCGGTATGCGCCACCACCTTGCACTCCGACCCGTGCACGCGCTTGCTGACGTAGTTTGGAACGCCGTCGTCGCCGACGCAGCGATAAAGGGTTCCGGCCAGCGTTGGAGCACTGGCGACGACCAGGCAAGTCAGCAGGAGTGGTCGAAGCAGCCTCATGGCGCGGAGTGTCCACCCTTTTTTCTGCGATTCCAAGGCCTTGGCCGCTACAATGGGCGTCCACCCGGAACGGATTAAGCACCGCATGCCCGGCAAGCTCTACATAAAGACCCACGGCTGCCAGATGAACGAGTACGACTCGGCCAAGATGGCCGACGTGCTCGCCGCCGGCCACGGCCTGGAACTGACCGAAAACGAGGCCGAGGCCGACGTCATCCTGGTCAATACCTGCTCGATCCGCGAAAGGGCCCAGGAGAAAGTGTTCTCCCAGCTCGGCCGCTGGAAGCAGCTCAAACGGGACAAGCCGCATCTGGTGATCGGAGTCGGCGGCTGCGTCGCGTCGCAGGAAGGCGAGGCCATCGTCAAGCGCGCGCCGCACGTGGACTTGGTGTTCGGCCCGCAGACCCTGCACCGCCTTCCGGAAATGATCGACGCGCGCCGCGCCAGCGGCCAGCCGCAGGTGGACATCAGCTTTCCCGAGATCGAGAAGTTCGACCGCCTGCCGGAACCGCGCGCGGATGGCCCGACCGCCTTCGTCTCGATCATGGAGGGCTGCTCGAAGTACTGCTCGTTCTGCGTGGTGCCGTACACGCGCGGCGAGGAAATCTCCCGGCCGTTCGATGATGTCCTGCTGGAAGTCGCGCAACTCGCCGCGCAAGGCGTGCGCGAGGTCAACCTGCTTGGCCAGAACGTCAATGCCTACCGCGGCGCGATGGATGGCGAACGCATCGCCGACCTCGCGTTGTTGATCCGCGCCATCGCCGGGATCGACGGCATCGGCCGGATCCGCTACACCACCTCGCATCCGCTGGAATTCTCCGACAGCCTCATCGAGGCCCACCGCGACGTTCCGACGTTGGCGAACTTCCTGCACCTGCCGGTGCAATCGGGTTCGGACCGGATCCTGGCGGCGATGAAGCGCAACCACACCGCGCTCGAATACAAGGCGCGCATCCGCAAACTGCGCGCCGTACGGCCCGACATCTGCGTGAGCTCCGATTTCATCGTTGGTTTTCCCGGAGAAACAGCAGCAGATTTCGAGGCGACCATGAAGCTGGTCGCCGACGTCGGCTTCGACCAGAGTTATTCCTTCGTCTATTCGCGCCGACCGGGCACGCCGGCGGCAAACCTTGCCGATGACACGCCCGAAACCGTGAAGCTGGCCCGCCTGCAACGCCTGCAAACCGCGATCAACACCAATTCGCGGAAGATCTCCGAGGCGATGGTCGGGTCGGTGCAGCGCGTGCTGGTGGAAAAGGCCAGCACCCGCGACGCCAGCGAACTCACCGGTCGCACCGAGAACATGCGCTACGTGAACTTTCCCGGCCATCCGCGCCTGGTTGGCCAGTTCATCGACGTGGTGATCACCGAGGTGATGGCCAATTCCCTGCGCGGCCGGGTGCGACAAACCGAGGCTGCGTGACCCGGCATCGGCCGGAAGTCGATGGCCTCCGGGCGATCGCCTTGCTGCCGGTGCTCCTGTTCCACGCCGGCTTGCCGGCGTTTTCCGGGGGCTACCTCGGCGTCGATGTCTTCTTCGTGATGAGCGGTTACCTGATCACGGCGCTGATCCTGGCCGAGCACCGCGACGGCAGTTTCGGCCTGCTGAAGTTCTACGAAAGGCGCGCCCGGCGCATCCTGCCCGCGTTGTTCCTGGCCATGCTCCTGTGCATCCCGGCGGCATGGTTCTGGATGCTGCCGGATGACCTCGAAAACTTCGGGCAGAGCCTGTTCGCCACGACCTTCTTCGGCAACAACCTTCTGCTCTGGCTGACCAGCGGCTACTTCGCGGCGGCCGTGGAATTCAAGCCGCTTGCGCACACCTGGAGCCTCGGCCTGGAGGAGCAGTTCTACCTTTTGTTCCCGCTGCTGCTGGCGCTGCTGCTGCGCAAGCGACCGGGCTGGCTGGCGCCGGCGTTGGTGGCCGGCATCGTCGCGTCCCTGTGCGCCGGGTTCTGGAGCGCCGGGACCTACGGTTCGGACAATTACCTGTTCGGCGTGCCCCGCGCCTGGGAGCTGCTTGCGGGCGGACTGTTGGCGATCTCGGAACAGGGCCGTCGCATCCACGAGCGTGCCCCGGCCTGGGCGGCGGGGATGCTCGGCCTGGTTGGACTGGTCGTGATCGGCATTGCCATCGCCACGCCCGGACCGACAAACCGGTTTCCCACGTCGGCGCTGCCGGCCACGGCGGGAACCCTGCTCGTATTGGCGTTTTCCGATTCCGGGAACGTTGCCGGCAGGTTGCTGGCGCTGCGACCGCTGGTCCTGATCGGCCTGGTCTCCTACAGCGCTTACCTATGGCACCAGCCGCTGTTCGCATTTGCCCGGATCCTGAGCCTGCAGGAGCCGGGGCCGCCGACATTTCTCGCGCTCGCCATCGTCGCCATCGTCATGGCGTGGATCAGCTGGAAGTGGGTGGAGACGCCGTTCCGGCGTCGCGAAGCCATTGGATCGAGAACTTTCATCGCGACAGCGGTTTCGACCGCGCTCGTGCTCGCATCGGCGGGACTGGCCATGCATTTCAGCGGCGGCGCGCCGGGGCGCTGGCCGCTGTTGGCGTCGCCCGGGTTCGGCTACGGTCACGACACCAACGCCGATTTCAACCGCGCGCCCTATCGCTACCTGGACCAGGCCTTCGACGATTCCAAGGCGCTGCGCATCCTGGTGCTCGGTAACAGTTTCGCCCGCGACTTCATCAATGCCGCGCGCGCGAACGGACGATTCAGCACCGCCTCGATTTCCTACAGCGAGGAGTATCCGGACTGCTTGCACGGCGCCGCCGACATCGCGCCCTTGCTGTCGCAGCGTTTGCAGCGGGCCGACTACGTGATTTTCGGATCTCCGGATTTCCATCTCGATTGCTGGGCATCGGACCTGGGGATCTGGCGACGGCTCAGCCACGGGAAAATCATCGTCATCGGGAGCAAATATTTCAGCTGGAACCTGAACGCGGTCTTCCAACTGCCCGAGGCGCAACGGCAACGGTACCGCGCGCCGATCTCGCGCGAGCTCTTCGAGCAAAACCGCCGAGACGCAGCGACGATTGGCGTCGATCGCTTCGTCGACCTGTTGGCCCTGCTTTCAAGGCCGGACGGCCGCGTCCCCATCTTCACCGATGACGGCAAGCTCATTTCGCAGGACGGCCGGCACCTGACGCCACCGGGAGCGCGCTACTTGGGTAGAATGCTTTTCAACCACCCCCTGTTGGCCGAGATTCCTTGACCCGCGGCCCGATCCAGCTCGATGTCAGCGTCAGCTACGGCCTGCCCCGCGCCGGGATTCCATCGGCAACGAGCTTCCGCCGCTGGGTCGCCGCCGCCTGCCAGGGCCGCATCCGCAAGGCCGACCTCGCCATCCGCCTGGTCGACGAGCGCGAGGGCCTGTGCCTGAACCGCCATTACCGCGGCAAGGACTACGCCACCAACGTATTGAGCTTCCCGGCGGAACTTCCCGAGGGTGTCACCTTGCCCCTGCTCGGCGACTTGGTGATTTGCGCGCCGGTCGTCGCCCGCGAAGCCCGCAAGCAGGGCAAGCTGCCGGTCGCGCACTACGCCCACCTGACCGTGCATGGCGTCCTGCACCTGCTCGGCCTTGACCACGACAACGCCCGCGAAGCCGAGGTCATGGAACAGCTCGAGCGCGACATCCTCGCCAGGCTGGGTTACGACGACCCTTACCTCGAGAGCTGAGCCGCGAGACGGCCGGAGCCGGCCATTCGCGACCGTCCTAAGCGAAAGGCCCGCTGTGGAACTCTCACTGGAAAATCGGATCAGAGCGTGTAATCTGGGCCTGCCATGCGACGAGTCCTCGCTCACCTTTTGCTATCCGTCGCCCTGATTTTTCAGGGGATGGGCTCCGTGTGCGCGTACGGTCCGATGCCGGTCGGCACGGGTGGTCAGTCTATGGCCATGCAGGGCATGACCGACGCTGCGCAGGGCTGCACGGCGATGCCTATGCACGCTGGCAATACCGGTGATCACATGACGGCCCAGACCTGCATGCAAAGCTGCAGCCTGCCGGCGAACATTCACAGTGTGGCGTTCTTCGTGCCGCACCTTCTGCTGGGCGATGCGCTGGCATTGCCGCCCAGCGTCTCCCTGGTGAATTACCGCCAGGTTCCACCGACGCCGCCTCCCATCGCCTGATCCCGTCGGCTGGCTTGCCTGGGGCGTTTCGCCACAGATGCGTCGACCTCTGATGTCTAGTTTCCTTTCGGCTTGGGGCCTTGCCGACCCAGCCCGCTCATGCGTGTCATGAGAAAAGATAGGTGGCCAGTCTCTCCGTGGGTCGCACGGCCAGTCCAGTCGAATTTCGAGGGATGCCATCACAACCCTGCTGCTCTCATAGCCAGGGAATTTGCGAACTGGGAGCGTGACCATGTTTGTGTTGCTTTCGCTGCGCGACGAACGCGCGGCACGCTGGCTGTGTCCGGTCGGCTTGTTGTTCGGGCTGTTGATAGCGCAAACGGCGGTGGCCGCTGCGCCAGGTAGCCGTGCGATGGCCGCGTCGATGCCGCAGATGGCGCCCGGCACGGCGCCGGCGATTTCTTTCGATGCTGCCATCCATCAAGCGGTCGAGCGGGCGCCTGCGCTGGCAGCCCGCCGTTTGCAGGCCCGCGCGGCCGACGAGGATGCGCGCCGCGCGTCAGCGCTGCCCGATCCACAACTCACTTTCGGTCTCCAAGACCTGCCTGTGACCGGCACGGATGCGTTCGACCCACGTGTTGACAATTTCACGATGAAAAAGATCGGCGTGATGCAGACCATTCCCGCGCGGGCCAAGCGCCAAGCACGGCAGGCCGTCGCGGATCGCATGATCGATCAGGCCACTGCACTTACCGCCGCTGAGGAGCTGGCGGTCAAACGTGCGGCGGCGGAAGCGTGGATCTCGCTGTGGGCCGCCGAACACGAAGTCGACGCCTTGCGAGCGTTGCGTACTGAATCCGATCTCGTGGTACGCACGGCAAAAGCGCGACTACGGGGAGGCGCCGGCAGCGCGGTCGATGTGCTGGCCGCGCAAGCGGCCGCGCTTGAGCTGGAAAACCGTCTGGAGATGGCACA